>JASHYV010000166.1 GCA_030064695.1 Thermoplasmata archaeon | reverse complement strand
GGGTCGCCGCCCCGATGACGAGACTGCGCTCGTCGGGCGCGAAGGTCGAGCTGTGGAGACTCGCCGATTCGCCGGGGCGTCCGACGCCGAGTCGGAGGAACGTCCCGGGGACCTTTTCGAGGTACCGGGCGAAATCCTCCGCGCCCATGATCGGCTGGGCCAGCTCCACGACGTACTCTCGGCCGAGTTCCTCCGCCACCGCGCCGGCCACCCGGCGGGTGGCGGCGGCCGGGTTCACGAGCGCCGGGTACCCGCGCACGTACTCGATGCGGACCCGGGCCCCGAGGCTGCTCGCCAGCGAGCGAACGCGACGCTTGAACGCGCGCTCCATCGCGTCGCGGGTGGACGGCTGCACGGTCCGCACGGTACCTTCCAGTACGACCCGGGAGGGCAAGATGTTGTTGCGCGTGCCGCCGTGCACCTGACCCACGCTCACGACGACCGGGTCGATCGGGTCGCGCACCCGGCTCACCAGCGCCTGGAGCCCGACCACGATCTCGCTCGCGACGAGGATCGCGTCGGGCCCCTGATGGGGCGTCGCCGCGTGCCCGCCGCGTCCCGTGACCGTGAGCCGGAAGAAGTCGGCCGCCGCCATGAACGGTCCCACCTTCCACCCCACGGTGCCGAGGGGGAGGTTCGGAACGACGTGCTGACCGACCACGAAGTCCACCTTCGGGCGCTCGAGCGCCCCGTGCTCGATCATCGGGCGCGCGCCCCCGACCGTACCCTCCTCCTCGGCCGGCTGGAAGATCAGCTTCACCGGGCCGGCGAGCGCCTGAGGGGTGCGGTTCAGCACGGAGGCCGCGCCGAGCGCGCACGCCATGTGCACGTCGTGGCCGCACGCGTGCATCCGCCCTGGGTAGCGCGACGCGAACGGCAACCCCGTTTCCTCGGTGATCGGCAGGGCGTCCATCTCGGCCCGGAGCGCCACGACCGGACCCGGCCGTCCCTCGCCGATGAGACCCACGACGCCGGGCAGGTCCGGGTAGGACCGGTGCGGGATCCCGAGCTCGTCCAGCGCGGCGACGATCTTGTCGCGCGTCCGCACTTCCTCCCCGGAGAGCTCGGGTTCCTGGTGGAACGCGGTCCGCCACGCCCGCATCGACGGGAGGGTCCGCCGCGCGAGCGCGGACCAGGACTCTCGCCCGGCCGCCATCGCTGCCCGCACGCCGCTCTCGATATAATGGAGTCTCGGACCGGGTCGAATCACCGAACGGCGCGCAGCAGTCGCTCCGTGCGGGCCGGCGCACGGAACGAAGCGATCTCCGGTACGTCCACGGGCTCCGGCCGGACCGCGCCGAAGCGGTTGAACCAGATCGCCCGGATCCCGGCCGCGCGCGCGCCCCGGACGTCGTTCGACCAGGAGTCGCCGATCATGACCGCGTCCGCCGGTCGGGCCCCCATCCGCTCGAGGGCGATCTCGAAGATGCGGGGATCGGGCTTGGCCACCCCCACGGCCTCCGACACGACGAGCTCGTCGATGAGGTGGCCCAGCTGGAGGAAGGCGAGTTTGTCGACCTGCTCCTGCTGCGCGTTGTTCGAGACGACCCCGATGGCGGTCCTCCCGTGCAGGCGCTCCAGCATCGCCCGAGCGCCGGGGACGGCCCTACGGAGCCGCTGGTACTCGGCTCGATACGCGCGGGAGAGCTCCTCCGCCTCCCCGCCGGTGATGCGCGTCCCGGCGAGGGCCGCGAGCCGTCGGAACCGCTCGACCCGCGCTTCCGCGACCGTCCGGCGCCCGGCGAAGATGTCCGGCTGGACTTCCTCCAGGAGGCGCCCGTACTCCCGCCAGATCGTATCGAGCGGGAGCGCGTCCAGGTAGCGATGGGCGAGTCGCACTCGGGCCAGCGCCGCGCGGGAGGTGAGCGCGTGATCGAAGATCGTGTCGTCCAGGTCGAACAGGACCGCCGGGGCCAGCGGTGGGGCGGTGGCGCGCCGACCCGCCGTCACGCGGAGCCGGCTCCGGAGGCACGGCCCTCGGAGGCCCGAGGAATGGGCCCCGCCGGCCGCTCCTCGAACGGTGGACCGGAGCCGGACCTCATGGCGCTGCGCGGGACGCGGCGGGGGCATAAGGGCGTGGCGCGGGCGGGGCAAACTCATCCGAGCCCCCGTCGTGCGCCCGACGTGTCGGTTCCCGACTCGATCCGTCGAGAGGTGAGGTTCTTCACGGACCGAGCGCAGCTCCGCGCCTGGTTCGAACGCCACCACGCGTCGGCCTCGGAGATCTGGATCGGATACTACAAGCAGGGAGTGTCTCGCGCGGGGGTTCGGTATGCGGAGGCCCTCGACGAAGCGCTCTGCTTCGGCTGGATCGACGGGCAGGTTCGGTCGCTCGACGGGGAGTCCTACGCCAACCGCTACACCCCGAGACGGCCCGGGAGCAACTGGAGCGCCCCGAACGTCCAGCGCGCGCGGGAGCTGGCCCGAGCGGGGCGGATGCACGAGGCGGGGCTCCGGGCCTTTGCGCCCGACCGGAAGGTCCAGCGGAGCCCCCGGGTGGACGGCCCGGCGAACGCCCGGCTGCCGAGAGGGCTAGAGCGGGAGCTTCGAGCCGATCCCCGGGCGTGGGAGCGGTTCCAGGGCGAGCCGCCTGGGTATCGGCGACAGGCCGTGGCCTGGGTCTCTTCGGCCCGGACCCCGGAGACGGTTCGCCGCCGGCTGGCGGCGCTCATGTCGGCCGCGCGCGAGGGGCGACGGGTGGACTGGATCCACCCGTACCGGGTGCCACGGCGACGGGGGGCCGAGGGGCGGCGCTCGAACGGTCGCTCGGCGAGGAAGGCATGATGTCTTTTTATATGAGTGCTTACTTACCAAATCCGTAAATCGGTCGACCTCCGTCTCGGCGGCGACCGGGGTAACAGCATGACGAA
>JASHYV010000165.1 GCA_030064695.1 Thermoplasmata archaeon | reverse complement strand
CCCCGGTCCCGAGGCGGGACCCGGGGAGCGGGAGAGCCAAGGGAGGGAATCGAACCCCCAGGAAACGGATCTGCAGTCCGTCGCATTAACCATTCTGCCACCTTGGCGCGGCGGACGGCAGGGGTCCGCGGATTAAAGCCGTCGGGGCGCGCCGGCTAGACGGACCGGAATCCCCGGCCGATGTAGAGGAGCGTGTTCCGGGTCGCGAGGCGGGCCCGGCCGGGCAACGGCATCGATGTGCCGCCCCCTACGGTCTGCCCCCGACGGAGCCCCTCGAGCAGATCGTCCGTCGAGGTGGAGGCGTCGACCCATTCAGTAAACGTCCGCCCGAGATCGCGCAGGTCGTGGGCGTCGCTGCCGCCGGTGGAGCCGAAGTTGTGCTGGGCCGCCAGGAGCTCCGCCTTCGCGTTGGCAAGCTCGGAATTGTGGCCGTTCCGGGTCTCGAGCGTCCTCACCGGCAGCCGCTCGGTGACTCGGCGGCCGGCGCCGTGGCGCCAACGGAACGGGTGGGCGACCACCGGCTCGCCGCCGTGGGCCCGGACCCACTCGACCGTCTCCGCCATCGGCCGGTGCACCGGCGGACGCTCGGTCACGCCGTAGGCCAGGAGATGGCCGTCGGACGTGGAGACCTCCACGCCCGCCAGGAACGCGTACTCCGGGTGGTCCGCGGCGAGCCGGGCGAGCGCCGCGTGACCGGCGACGGTGTTGTGATCGGTGAGCGCGAACCCCCGCAGCTCGACGTAGGGCAGTCGGGCCACAATCGCATCCAGGTCGAGCCGCGAGTCCGGCGAGAAGATCGAGTGCACGTGGAGGTCGAGCCGGAGCCCGCTCGTCATCGCACCCTCGTCCCGACCGGCACGTCGACCGCCGGCCGCACGGGCCGCCCCGGTCCGAAGCTCACGACCGTACCCGTGTCCGCCTCCGGGCTGGGCAGCCGGACGACGACCGGTCGATCGATCTCCCACCGCTCCGGCACGTGCACGGTCCGGTCGCCGAAGTCGACCTCGCTCTCCCCCTCGGGAGTGTGACGCGCGACCCGGCCCACCCGGAGCGGCGTGGTCGCGAACTCGTCGTACGCGATCTCGCGGACGCCGGGCGCTCCGTCGGCGCCCCACGCCCCGGTGGAAGTCCCGTCCGGGGGGACGAGCACCACGGCCCGCTCGTCCACGTCGGCGGCCAGGATCATCCCCTGCGAGGTCATGCGACGGATCGTCCGGGGGGCGAGGTTGGCCAGGAGGACGACCGAACGACCGCGGAGCTCGTCGGGGCTATAGGAGCCCTTGAGGCCGGCGACGACGGTGCGCAGCTCGGGCTCCCCCACGTCGGCGCGGAGCACGAACAGCTTGTCGGCGGCGGGGTGGTCCGCGACCTCCCGCACGACGGCCGCGCGAACGCCCAGCGGGGCGAGCGTCGCGGAACTCGATGCTTCGGCGACCCCGCGCGGCACCGGCTGGGAAAGCGGCGGCGCGTCGCGCGGGAACAGAGGACGGACCGCGCCGAGCCGCTGCCCGGACGGGGGCGGCTCCAAGGCGCGATCCCAGTCTCCGGCGCCCGGAGGGTCCGCGAAGCCGAGCATGCGAATGACCTCCGCGCTGGAGAACGGCAACACCGGGGCGAGCCAGGTCGCGACCGCCCGGATCCGCCAGAGGCTCTCGTAGATGATGCGGGCCCGCTCCGGCTCGTCGGCCTGCCAGGGCTTAGCCTCGTGGAAGCGGCGGTTCGCCTCCCGAACCTGTTCGAGCGCGAGGTCGAGCGCCTCCTTGAGGTGGACCGCCTCGAACTCCTCCGTGATGCGGCGGTGCGCAGTGCGCAGCCGCTCGCCGATCCCGCCGGGGGCGTCCTCCGGCCGCCAGTCGGCCGGGACCGACGGGATCCGACCGTCGTACCGATCGCGGGCGAAGGCGAGGGTCCGCTGGACCAGGTTGCCGTACTGATTGGCCAGTACCTCCTCTCGGAGCCGGTCGAACTCCTCCCAGTCGAGGTCGGTGTCGTGGTTCTGGGGGGCCAGCAGTGCCGCGTAGAACCGGATCACGTCCGGAGGGTACTTCGCGAGCAGGCTCGGGACGAACGGGTCCGCACTTCCCGTCCGGCTCTTCGAGACCTTCTTCCCGTCGACCCGCAGCCATTCGTTCGCCGGAACGTCGTACGGGAGCGCCAGCCCGCCCACGCCGAGCAGCATCCCGGGCCAGACGATCGTGTGATGGAACTTGTTGTCCTTCCCGACGAAGTAGTACTGCCGGACCGGTTCGCGCTCGTCCCAGTACTTGCGCCAGGCCTCGGGCCGACCGGCGCGGATCGCCCACTCCTTCGAGGCGGAGAGATAGCCGATCACCGCGTCGAACCAGACGTAGAACCGCTTCGCGTCGTACCCTTCGAGGGGGATCGGCACGCCCCAATCGAGGTCCCGGGTGATCGGGGTCGGATGCAGCCCCTCGGCGAGGAAGTTCCGAGCCACGCCCAGGGTGCCCGGCCGCCAGTTCACGCCGGCCTCGGAGACGTACGCCTCGAGCTTCGGCTGCAGCCGATCGAGCTCCAGATAGAAGTGCTCGGAGGGGCGGAACTCGGCGCGGGTGCCGTCCAGCGCGCATCGGGGGTCTCCGAGCTGCTTCGGCTCCAGGGGCCGACCGCAGTTGTCGCACTCGTCGCCGCGGGCGTCCTCGAATCCGCAGTGCGGGCAGCGGCCGAGCAGGTACCGGTCCGGCAGGAAGCGGCGATGGGTGGGGCAGTACGCCGCCTCCTCCGTGCGGCGGCGGATGTACCCGTGCTCGAGCAGGGCGAGAAAAACCTCCTGGGTCGTACGCTCGTGGACCACCGTGTGCGTCGTGGTGTACAGATCGTAGGAGCAGCCCAGCGCCTCGAACGCCGTCCGGTTGATCTCGTGGTAGCGTTCGGCGACCTCCTGCGCGGTCGTCCCCTCCTTCTCAGCGCGCACGAGGGTCGGGGTCCCGTGCATGTCCGAGCCGGAGACCATCAGGACCTCGTCCCCGCGCAGCCGGTGGTAGCGGGCGAAGATGTCCCCCGGGAGGTACGCGCCGGCGAGATGGCCGATGTGGAACGGGCCGTTGGAGTACGGCCAGGCGATGCCGACGAAGATCCTCGCCATCCGCGGCCCCTCCTCCGACTTCGAGCCGGGGCCCTGCCTATAGGTTTTCCCGGAGCGTTCCGAGCCCCCATCGAGGCCCTTTAATCCCGGGAGCTCCCGTGGGGCGCCCGTGCCCGACGCGGAGCCGCCCATGGTCCGCCCGGTCGTGCCCGAAGCGGATCGCCTCATCGGCGAGCGACGGCCCGTCCTCGCCCACGGATACGTGGCCCTGGTGGACTACATGGGCAACGACGCCGCCATCGTGCAGGCGGCCCGGGTCTCATACGGCCGGGGCACCAAGTCCGTGCGCGACGATCGCGGACTCATCCGCTACCTGATGCGCCACCGCCACACCACTCCGTTCGAGATGGTGGAGTTCAAGTTCCTGATTCGACTGCCGATTTATGTAGCACGACAAATGGTTAGGCACAGAACTGCCTCTATAAACGAATATAGTCAACGTTTTAGTATAGCTCCCGATGAATTCGATTTGCCTCCGCCGGAGGAAGTGCGCCGCCAGTCCACGCGCAATCGCCAGGGTCGGGGCGATACCCTCCCACCCGAAGTGGTGGACCGGTTCCGCGAGGACCTCTCGCGCATCTCGCGCGAAGCGTACGTAGCCTACCAGAAGGCTCTCGAGGATGGTGTGGCACGCGAGACCGCGCGGCTCCTGCTGCCGCTCTCCTACTACACCGAGTGGTACTGGAAGATCGACCTGTGGAACCTGCTTCACTTCCTCTCGCTCCGCCTCGATCCGCACGCCCAGGAGGAGATCCGTCTCTACGCCGCGGAGCTGGCGCGGATCGCCGAGGTCGTGTGTCCCATCGCGTTCGAGGCGTTTCGGGACTTCGTGCTGGAGAGCGTGCCGCTGAGCCGGAAGGAGTCCCGAGCCCTAGCGGCGTTGCTGGAGGGGGCGACCGTCGAGGCCGCCTGCGCGAAGGTGGATCTCCCGCTCGTACGGGAGGACGGGAAGCCGATGACGACCGGCGAAGGGCCGGAATTTCTCGCGAAGCTCGAGCGTCTTCGGTCCTTTACGTGAGCCGGCCCACAATCGTATAGCGGTCCGGGGGCTGCACGGCCCATGGCTGCGGCCGGAGTGCACGGGCTCTTCCTCGACAACGTCGTCGTTCCTCCAGGGGACCGCGCCGCATTCGACGTGCTGGACCCCGCCGACGGTTCCGTTCTCGGGCGGGTGGTGCGGTCCACGCGCGACGATGCTCGGGCAGCGATGGATTCCGCGGCACGCGCCCAGCCCCGGTGGGAGGCCATCGGCGCGGCCGCTCGGGGGAAGATCCTCCTCGGGGCGGCGGACCGGCTCCGCGCGCGCTCCGAGGAGCTGGCTCGGCTCATCACGCGCGAGATGGGCAAGGTCCTGTACGAGAGCCGCAACGAAGTGCTCGGCGCGATCGACAATTTCGAGTACTACCCGGCGTTCGCGCGGACCCTCTCCGGCGAGGACGTCGCGGGACTCCCGGCCGGGGAGACCATGCGCCTCGTCTGGCTGCCTCGGGGCGTCATCGTGGGGATCACGCCGTGGAACTTCCCCGCGGCGACCGTGACCCGGAAGATCGCGCCGGCGCTGCTCGGGGGCAACACGATGGTCTTGAAGCCGTCCAGCAACACTCCCTTCTCCTCCCTGCTGATCGCCGAGGCGTTGCGCGACGCGGGCTTGCCGCCCGGCGTGCTCAACGTCGTGCCCGGGCCCGGAGGAGAGATGGGTCCGGCGCTGATCCAGCACCCCGCATGCTCCACGGTGACGCTCACCGGCTCGACCGCGAGCGGCGTCGAGGTGCTCAAGCTGGCCGCGCCCGGGATCGTGAAGTGCCTGCTCGAGCTGGGCGGCAAGGCCCCCGTGCTCGTGCACCGGGATGCGGACCTCGACTGGGCCGCTCGCGCCGTCCTCTGGAGCCGCTTCTGGAACGCGGGACAGGCCTGCATCGCGACCGAGCGGGCGTACGTCGATCGCACGGTCGCGGACCGGTTCCTGGACCGCTTGAACCCGCTGGTGAAGGGCCTCCGGGTCGGCCCGGGCCTCACGCCGGGGGTCGACATGGGCCCGATGTACGCTCGCGGGGCACGTGACCAGGTGGCGAAGGACGTCGAGGAGGCCGTCGCGGGCGGCGCGCACATCGCGGTCGGAGGTTCCGCTCCGAAGGACGGGCCCCTCGCCCGGGGCGCCTTCTACGCGCCCACGGTCCTTCGGGACGTGACCGAGCAGAACCCGATCGCCCGGGAGGAGATCTTCGGCCCGGTGCTGCCCGTGCTCACCTACGACGACTGGGACGAGGCGATCCGGCTCGCCAACGACAGCCGGTACGGGCTTTCGAGCTACGTCTTCACCCGCGACGTGACCCTAGCCGAGAAGGCGATCCGCGGGATCCGCTTCGGCGAGACGTACGTGAATCGTGCGGGCCCCGAGAATCCGCAGGGCTACCACACCGCGTTCCGGCAGAGCGGCCTGGGGGGAGAGGGGACCGTCTGGGGGGTCCGCGACTATCTCCAGCTCAAGACCGTGTACGTCGACTGGAAGGAGCCGCACTCGGCCGACTACTTCCTGCCGTATCCCGACGTGCCGAAGTGACGGCCAGCCCGACGTGGAGGTCGGTCACGTTCGTGCCGGTCGGGCCGGTCCGGATGAGCCCGCCCAGACGCGCGAGCGTGTCGTAGGTCGCGTGGCGCCGCAGCGCGTCCGTTAGATCCACCTTCTGTCGCCGAGCGGCCCCGTCCGTGCGGCCGTCGACCCAGCCTCCGGCCGCGTCGGTGGGTCCGTCGATCCCATCGGTCCCGATCGAGAGCACGAGGGCGACGCGGCCGGCCAGCTGCGCGGCGGCGGCGATCGCGAACTCCTGGTTGCGTCCTCCCCGACCGGGCCGCCGGCCCAGCGTCACCGTCGTCTCTCCTCCACCGATCAGCGCCACCCTTCGGCCGACGGAGGCGTCGGCCGACTCGAGCAGCGTCCGGGCGAACCGCTCCGCGGCGGGTCGGGTGTCCCCCACGATGGGCGACGCGAGCCGACGCGTTCGATATCCCCTCCGACGGGCCTCGGCCACGCACGCCTCCTGAGCGGTCCGATTCGAGGCGGCGATCGCGTACGGGGCCGCGTGCAGTCGAGGGTGGGACGGGCGGGGCGTTTCGGGCACCCGCCCGGCGACCCCGTCCCGAAGGTGGCGTAGGATCGACCGGGGCATCGTGGCGAGGAGGCCGTAGCGCCCGATCCCGGAGAGCGCCGCCCGAAACGTGCTGGGGTCGCCCACGGTAGGGCCGGAGGCGATGTCCTCCGGGCGATCTCCCAGCACGTCGCTGATCGCGACGGTGGCGAACGCGGAGGTGCCGGCGGCCAATCCGAGCCGTCCACCCTTGATCGCGGAGAGGTGGCGCCGAACGGCGTTCATCGCGCCGATTGGTGCCCGGCTTCCGAGCAACACGGTCGTGGCGCGGGCCAGGTCCGGCTCCGGGACGCCGGCCGCCGCGACCTCGGCCGCGGCGGACCCGCCACCGGAGATCAGGAACAGGATCGCGTCCGCGGGGCCCCGCTGCTCGACGAAGGCCATCAGGTCGCGCCCGGCGCGGAAACTGCCCGCTCCCGGCACCGGGTGATCCCCGAACCGCACGGCCACGCCGCGGCGGGGGGCCGGATAGCCCCGGGGCGTGATCGCCAGTCCTTCCGCGTCCCGTCCGAGAAGGCCCACCGAGGCGTCGGCCATCGCCCCGGCGGCCTTGCCGAGGGCCACGATCGACCATCGGCCGCCGGATCCGGGGCGGATCGTGCGAGCACCGATCCGGACCCCGCGCACTCCGCGGACCACGGAGCTGCGGACGGCCCGGTCGGGGGCGACCGCGCGGATCCCCGCCCTGGCGATCGCTCGAGCGTCAGAAGCGAGGGGCATCGCCCCCCTCCAGCGTGAACCCGGGCCGCGGGGCGAACGGGCGGGTGTACCCTGCGAACCGGGACGGCAGCACGGGCGCGAGGGCCGAGTACGCGTCCGGTCCCTCGGGGTGGCCGGCGAGCGCCGTCGCGAGCCGCTTCGCGACGCCGCCCGCGCGCATCACGCCGAACCCGTTGAATCCCGTCACCACGAGGAGCCCCGTCTCCGGGTCGACTGGTCCCACCATCGGACGCCGGTCGGGCGTCGACGTGCACACCCCCGCCCACGCCCGGACGAGCTCCGCGTCGGCCCACCCCGGGAACCGGCTCGCGAACGACTCCGCCAGGTGGGCGACGAAGCGCTCGTCGCCGCCCGGGCGGAACGTGTCGGGGTCGACCTCCACGAGCTCCGTGCCGTCGCCGGCCAGGATCCGGCCGTTCGCCTCGGGTCGCACGTAGACGTCGAGGTCGAGGTCATGGACGGAGGGAAAGGGGTCCGAGCGGGGTGAGGAGGGACGCAGCACGGCGGCCTGGGTCCGGTAGGGAGCGAGCGGCAGGGCGTGGCCGAGCCCCGCCAGAATGCGCTTCGACCAGGCGCCCGCCGCGACCACGAGCAGCTCCGAACGGATCGTGCGTCCTCCCGTGTCGAGCTCCCAGGCCCCGCTCTCCCTCCGGAGCGCCTGCATCGGCGTGGCGAGCCGGACGTCGACGCCCCCGTTCCGCGCCTGCTCGGCGTAGATCTCGGCGATCGCGCTCGGGGTCACGACCGCGTCGCCCTCGCTCCAGATCGCCCCGCGGACGTCGTCGAACCGCCCCCAGGGAATCCGGTCCGAGAGCTCCGGAGCGCCGATCGTCCGGACCTCGACGCCCCACTCGCGCAGGCGACGGACGGTCTCCTCGAGCACTTCGGTCGCGACCGGGTCGCGGGTGAACCGGGCGAACCCGTTCCGGGTGTAGGCGGTGGGGTCCCATCGCGCCGCCAGCGCCGAGTACTCCTCCTTCGACTCGCGCGCGACGGCCGTGTCCCACTCGTTCCAGAGCTGCTCGGTGACGACCCCGGCGGCCCGCCCGGTGGCCCCGGCCGCCGGCGTGGCGGGGTCGTACAGCACGATCGGCTTCATGCCGAGGCGCGCGAGATGGTGAGCGAGCGCGCACCCGGCGATGCCGGCGCCCAGGATCGTGATCTCGACGCGGTCGGTCGGCACCGCGGCCCGAACGGCGGACGGGGTTAATACTGCGGCTTCGCCCGAGTGTACGCGTCGCGCAGCGCGTTCGTGTCGACGTGGGTGTAGATCTGCGTCGTCGCGACGGAGGCGTGGCCCAGCAGCTTCTGGATGTACCGGATGTCGCACCCCCGGGACAGGAGCGCGGTCGCGAGCGTGTGGCGCAGCATGTGGGGCGTCACGCGGCGCGGGATGCCGGCCGAGGTCGCGGCCCGCCGGACGATCCGCTCGACGGTGACGGGGCCCACGGCGAACAGCCGGGCGCTGCCCTCGCCGGCGAGGGTGCGCTCGGTCAGGTAGCGGTCGATCGCCGCCCGGGTCCGGTCCTCGAGCACGACCTCCCGGTCCTTGTCGCCCTTGCCGGACCGGACGTGCAGGATGTTCCGTTCGAACTCGATGTCCTCGAGCTCCAAGTGGCAGAGCTCGCTGACCCGAAGCCCGGCGAACGCCAGCACGTGGACCATCGCGCTGTCCCGCGGCGACTCCTTCACGGCCTCGAAGAGCCGGTGCATCTCCTCCTCGCTCAGGTACCGGGGCAGCCGCTCGGGGCGGCGCGGGGGCACCAGCTGGTCGGCGACGGAGAAGCCGAAGCTCCGGAAGAGGCACGTGAGCCCGCGCACGGTCGTGTAGAGCGAGTTCTTCGAGTAGTGGCGCTGGAGCACGAGGTACTCCCGGAACGCCTCCAGGTCGCGGAGCGTGACCTCGTCGATCGGCTTCTGGGCGTAGGAGAGGAAGGTGCGCGCGATGTGCCCGTACTGCTTCACCGTGCAGGGGCTGCGTTCCTGGGCCTGCAGCATCCGCTGGAACCGGTCCACGAGCTCCGGGACGCTGAACGTGGAGAGCTCTCGCGGCTCGCCGGAGGGTCCCGGAGCCCGCCGAGGCTCCCCGGCGGCGCGGGCGAGCCGAGAAGCCGTTGCCATCGGGCGGACTTGGCCCGACTTCGGGGCTTAAACTATTGGACGCAGAGGAAGGTCGCACGTCGGTTTTTCGTAAAATAGGCCGAAGGGGTTCCGTTGGGACGTGAACTGTTCTCGGTGCGACGCCCCCGCGGTGGTCGATCAGCCGTACCGTGGACAGCACCTGTGCGACCGCCATTTCCGCGCCTCCGTCGAGCGTCGGGTGGCCCAGGAGTTCCGGCGCCAGTTGCCCGGATTCGCGCACGGGACGCTCGCCGTGGCCCTCTCCGGAGGCAAGGACTCCGCGACCGCGCTGGCCCTCACCTCGGAACGGTACCGACCGCGCCGGGGCGTCCGGATCGTCGCGCTCAGCGTCGACGAGGGGATCGAGCGATATCGGCCGGCGACGCTCCGGCGCGCGGAGGAGCTCGCCCGGAGCCTCCAGGTCGAGCACCGGGTGGTGCGCGCCGACTCCGAGCTCGGGACGACGACCGACCGGGCGGCCCGCGAGCTCGGCGGCACGGTGCCGTGCTCGTTCTGCGGCGTGTGGAGGCGGGGCCTCTTGAACCGCGGAGCGCGCGAGGTCGGCGCGGACGCCCTCGTGCTCGGATTCAATCTCGACGACCTCGCCCAGACGGTGCTGATGAACGTGGTCCAGGGGGACCTCGATCGACTCGTGCGGATGGCGCCGCACCGGGGGCGCCAGGACGGGCTGGTCCCTCGGATCGCTCCGCTCGCCCGGGTACCGGAGCGGGAGGTCTACCTCTACGCCCGGTCGCGGGGACTCCCGTTCGACCACGGCGAGTGCCCGCATGCTCCGCGGGCGCTCCGGAACCGGTTTCGGGAGATCGTCTGGTCGCTCGAAGAGGCCCAGCCCGGGACCCGGCAGGCACTGCTGCGGACCCGGGACCGCCTGCTCGACCGGATCCTGGCCGGGGACTCCGCCGGCGCCCCCGGCCGGTGCCGGGGCTGCGGCGAGCCCGCCGCGGGCGAGTACTGCCGGAGCTGCCAGTACCTCGAGCTCACGCGTCACGAGCCCGGTCTGCGGATGGTCCTGTGAGCGACGGCGGGACCGCCGCGTCCGAGAGCGATCCGCGCGACTCGGTGCAGCGACGCGTGTTCGTGGTCGGCGCCGGGATCATGGGGAGCGGGATCGCCGCCCAGGCCGCCCTCGCCGGCTACCCGGTGACGCTCGAGGACGTGCGGGAGGAGTTCGTCGCCCGGGGCCTCGCGAGCGCGCGTCGCGCGCTGGAGAAGCAGGTCGAACGGCGCAAGATCGGGCCCGGGGACCGGGACGCCGCGCTCGCCCGGCTCGACACGGCGATCGGGCTGCGGCGCGTCGACTCCGCGCAGATCGTCGTGGAGGCCGCGCCGGAGAACCTGGCGCTGAAGCGCCAGCTGTTCTCCGAGCTCGAGGGCTCCGCCCAGCCGGGGGCGCTCCTCGCGTCGAACACCTCCTCGCTGCCAATCACCTCCATCGCCCAGGATCTCCGGGACCCGGGCCGACTCGTCGGACTCCACTTCTTCAACCCCGTCCTGCAGATGGGGCTCGTCGAGCTCATCCCGGGCCACACCACCCGCCCCGAGATCGTCGAGTCGGCGCGCGCGTTCGCCGTCAGCCTCGGCAAGACCGTCGTCACGAGCGCCGACACCCCGGGCTTCGTCACCACGCGCGCCCTGGCGGTCCTGGTCAACGAGGCCGCCTGGATGCTGTTCGAGGGCGTGGCGACGAAGGAGGACATCGACACCGCCTACCGGCTCGGCTTCCACCACCCCATGGGACCGTTCGAGCTCGTCGACCTGGTCGGCATCGACACGGCCGTCTCGATCCTGGACGTGCTCTGGGACGGCTACCGGGACCCCCGGTACCGGGCCTGCCCGCTCCTTCGGACCATGGTGGCGGCCAAAAAGCTGGGCCGAAAGACGGGTGAAGGGTTCTACGCCTATCCGTCGGAGGCGAAGGCTCCGTGAACGCGACGACCGGCGCGATCGACCTCGTGGTCCTGGTCCTGGTCTCGCTGATCCCGGCGCTGCTCTACCTGAGCTGGGTCCGCGGCACGGAGCGCGCCGGGCGGCCGGCCTGGGGCGACATCCTGAAGGCGTTCGCCTACGGAGCCCTCTTCGCGACGATCGTCGCCGGGATCCTGGAGGCGATCATCGTCGACCTCGGCACGGCGGCGAGCTCGCAGCTCCCGGGCCCGGAGTTCCTGTTCCTGAACGGCAACTCGCCGTGGGGGTCGTTCTTCCTCGTGCTCGTGGTCGCGCCGTTCATCGAAGAGGCCCTGAAAGCCTCGGGCGTCGCCGCCTCGAACTCCAAGATCAAGCAGCTCTCGGACGGCCCCGTCTTCGGCGCGTCGGTCGGTCTCGGCTTCGGGTTCTTCGAGACGTTCCTCTACGGGGTCGCCGCGTTCATCGTGGGCGGGCTGGCGGCGGGGATCGCGCTGATCCTCATCCGGAGCCTTTCGAGCGTCCTCCTGCACGGGAGCTCGACCGGCATGTTCGGCTACGGGTACGCCCGCTCCAAGTTCGGGGTCCCCGGGCCCGGCAGCGGGGCGTACTACCTCCTCGCGGTGCTGATGCACGCGACCTTCAACGCCCTCGCGTCGCTGGCCGCGATCCTCGCCGTGCTCGGCGTGAGCGGGTTCGCGGTCGACGCCGCCTCGCTGATCGCGCTGTTCGCCGCCATCGGCTTCGCGTTCGGCGCGATCGAGCACGTCCGGTCGGTGATCGCGACCAGCAGCTACCCGGCCCTGCTGCTCGGCGCGCGTCGGTACGGGCCCGGCACGGGCCGGCCCCCCGGAACTTCGTGAGCGGTCAGCGCGACGCGGGCGGCGGGTCCGGCTTCCGCTGCCAGGCCGCCTCCCCGATCGACTGGTAGACGCTCTCCCCCGGGTCGGAGCTGGGGGCGTCGCCCGACTGGCCGACATCCCGGATCTTGGCCTTCTTGAGGAGCCAGTAGTGGATCCGCCAGGTCTTCCCGCGGGAGACGGTGGCGTCCTCCTCCTCGCTGGTGAGCAGTCCCTCCTCCTCGAGCTGGTAGAACCGGTCCCGGTCCTCGCTCGAGAGCTTGTTGTCGAGCACGGTGTCCTCGAGCCCGAAATATCCGAGGACCATGCGCGCGATCGGGCGTGCGTCAGCGATCGGCACCTTGCCGTGCGCCACCAGGGTCCGCTCGATCGCCCGGGTGAGCTCCTGCTCTGTGATCGAGGCCATACGGCGGGGGACCTACCGCACACCGAGTAAAATGGGTTGCGCGCTCGGGGGCCCCCGCCTCCCGCGTCGTCCAAATGTTTTTGCCCCGGCCGCCAGTCCGGCGCGCACCGATGCGCGACGGGCGGCGGACCCCTCGGGCCGGGTGGGCCGTGCTCTGCGTCAGCCTGTTCGTCGTCGGCCTGGCCGTCGGCGTCCTCGCCGAGCGGCCGGCGGCCGGCTCCTCCCCGTCGACCGGGGTCGCCGTCGTGCCCCGAGGCGGAGGGCCGCTCGACCCGACCCCGTCGACGGGCGGACCGAACACCGTCATCGCGACGATCGCGACCAACAGCGGGGGCATCGAGGGGACGTTCGATCCGGCGAACGGGGACATCTACATCCCGACCGGCGTGGGGCTCTGGGCCAACGAGAACACGAGCAACACGACCGTGATCTCGGGCGCCACCAACACGGTCGTCGGCCAGGCGTACCTCGGCACCCTCGCCTACGCGCAGACGCCCACCTACGCCCCCTCGAACGAGGAGGTCTACGTGGCCGACCAGAACGAGACGGTGGGTCCGGACAACGTCACGGCGTACTCGGGGGTCGACACCATCGCGGCCAACGTCGACACCGGCTACACGTCGTACCCGTCGACGCCCGTGTACGA
>JASHYV010000164.1 GCA_030064695.1 Thermoplasmata archaeon | reverse complement strand
TGTGGGAAGGTCGTACTCCGTGTCGAAGGACGCCAGATCGTCGGCCAGCTCATCCTGCGACTGGGCCCCGTCGTAAGTGTCCACGATACCGATGGTCGCGCCCGTGCCGTTGGTCCCGCCGTCGATCAGCCCGGCCATGTCGTAGGCGCCCCACACCTGGCACGGCACCAGACCCGCCGAGCCGCCCGAACAGCTGCCGACGTCCGACCCAGCGGCGGCCGACGAGGCGCTCGAGACGTCGGGGTCGATGGGAGTGGAGTTGCCGAGCCCCAGGACACCGGACCAGGACGCCAGCGCGGGCAGGTACGCGGCCGTCGGGTGGTCGAAGAAGATTCGGCCCGTCGCCGTGGTGTACTCCGTGAACGAGGTGTGGAAGGCGGCTCCCACCTGGGCCGCCGTCCCGTCGACCGCGAGCAACAGCCGATCCGAGCTCACGGACGCTCGAAGACCGTACCCGACGAAGTACTGCTGCGCCGCCGCGACGCTTGCCGCGGAGGGCCCGAACCGCTGGACGAACTCGGCGGTGGTCAGGAACTGGTGATAGAGAGGGCTCCCGTCCACGTAGACCGCTTGGGCGTACGCCTCGAATCCCGTCGGGTCGGTGGGCGAAAGACCGACGAGCACCTCGAGCGGCGTCGTTGGAGCCATCGCCCGCTGCTCGACCACGTCGTCGGTCGGGGTGTAGGCCGGCGCCACTTCGACCGAGCCAGGCTCTGTGCCCGAGATCACGACGGGAGCGGAGGTGGGGGACGCGGACGACGATGCGCGCTCCACGAGGGCGGACGCGCCCACGAGCACGACCAGCGCAAGGGCGATCGCGCCGATCGCCCGGGCGGTCGGCGCGACGTCTCGCACGAGCGACCTCACGCTACTCACGGCCGGGCTGTCCCCATATGCTTTGAGCCCTCGACCGCGAGTGCGCCGCCACAAGACCTCATAACCCGGGCCCGTCGTGGAGCGACGGGATGGCGGCGAACCCGTACCTGGGCTACGAGATCGCCGCCGCGGCCGTCGTCCTGTACGCGTTCATCGTCTACGGTCTCTACCGAGGTAAGTACCTGGGACCGGAGCGCACGCTCTCCCTCTTCGGCCCGGCGCTCATGATCAAGACGAAGCGGGGGCTGGACGCGCTCGATCGCTGGGGCCGGTTCCGTCGATTCTGGACCCGCGCGTCGGACTTCGGCATCGTGCTCGCGGCCGCGGCGATGGCGACGATCCTGCTGCTGCTACTCTTCGACGCGGTGATCGCCCTGCGACTCACCCCGTCCGAGGCGCCGAGCGTCCAGGAGGCGCTGGGGATCCCGGGGATCAATCCGATCATCCCGATCGGCTACGGCATCGTCGCGCTCGTGATCGGCGTCGTGTTGCACGAGCTCTCGCACGGGATCGTCGCACGCTCCCAGGGGATCGGCGTGAAGACGATCGGGGTGCTCATCTGCGTCGTCCCCGTCGGAGCGTTCGTCGAGCAGAACGACACCGACATGATGGCCGCCCCGCGCCGGAAGCGGGACCGGGTGGCCGCCGCCGGGGTCCTCGCGAACTTCGCGCTCTTCGCGGTATTCTTCGTGGCGCTCTCGGCCGTGGTCTCGGCCTCCGTCGTGCCGAACGCGAATGGGGTCGGCATCCTCTATGTCGAGCCCGGCACGCCCGCTGCCAACGCGACGATGGTCCCCGGCGACATCATCACCTCGGTCAACGGGTCGGCGACGCCGTCCGTCGCGCTCTTCGAGGACGCGCTCGCGAACACCACGCCGGGCGAGACCGTCCGCGTCGCCTTCTACTCCACGAGCTCGAGCGCGGTCGAGACGACGTCGATCACGCTGGCCCCGAGCCCGACGATCAAGGGGCGCGGCTTCCTCGGCGTCTCGGTCTCGTTCCTGACCCCGACCGAGTTGAAGCAGACGTTCGTGAACCCGTTCGCGAGCTCGTTCGGCCCGTACGACGGGGCGATCTACTGGTTGGTCCTGCCGCTCGCGTCGCTCCAGCCCGTGCAGGGCACCACGGCGACCTTCTTCCACATCACGGGGCCGCTCGGCGCCGCCGGGAGCGGCACCTTTTGGATCGGCGCGAACCTCCTCTACTGGCTCGCGTGGATGAACCTCCTGCTCGGGCTCTCCAACGCCCTCCCGCTCGTGCCGCTGGACGGGGGTCTCCTGTTCCGCGACTTCGCGTCCTCGATCGCCGCCCGGGTCAAACGAGGGCTCTCCGCGGCCCGGCTCGACGAGATCGGGGGCACCGCGGCCGCCATCTCCTCCCTGCTCGTCCTGGTGCTGCTCGCATGGCAGTTCATCGTACCCCGGCTCTAGACGACCGCTCCCTGTTCGCGGAGTACCCGTTCCTGCCCGGGGCCGAGGGTCTCCTCGGCGGAGAGTCGGTCTCGGTCCGGAGTCTCCTCGACGATCCCGCCTATGAGAGGCCGCGGGCGATCGGGCGCGCGCGCATCCTGGCGGCGGCCGACGACCCGCGCGGCGTCCGGGACGTGGAGGAGCTCACGGGCGCCGCCCCGGAGGTCCGGTTCCTCTCGTTCCTGTACGCCCGGCTCCTCCTCTCCGCCGGTCCCGCGCCGGCGGCGATCCGCCGCTGGGCCGTCGCGGAGGCGAAGCGGAGCCATGGGAGGCTCTCGCGGGTGGACGCCGACGAGCTGTGCGAGGTCGCGCGTCGTCTCGGGTACGCGATGGAGCCCCGGAACGGTCAGATCGAGGTCCCGCTCACGGAGTACCTCCACCTGGCGACCCCGATCCGCGAGGGGGACTTCCGGCTCGCGAGCCAGGACGTGAGCCACGGGCAGGTGGTCGTGGGGCGGGTCCGTGCGGCGCGCCTCCTGCAGGA
>JASHYV010000163.1 GCA_030064695.1 Thermoplasmata archaeon | reverse complement strand
ACCTTGCCGGTCTCGCTCGCCACCTGGACGAGCTGCAGGGCCTTGTCGGCGAGGTCGCTCGGGGTCTCGAATCGCACGTAGATCGGTCGCGCCATCGGTCCTCGCGTCAGCGGAACCCCCGCAGGGGGTCCTCGGCTCACGGGTGGGGCCCCCGGAGGGGCCGAGCTACTTAACGGTGGCGTCGCCGCCGCGCGGCGTCGCGAGGGCCGACGCCGGATCGACGACCCCGCCGCTCGGCATCGCGAGCTTGCGGAGGAGCCGCTGGAAGGTCGCGATCTCCTCGTCCGTCCAGCCCTCGAACAGCGGCAGCGCCGACTTCCCCCAGTCCCGGTGCAGCTGGTGGTGGAAGTGGTGGCCCTTCAAGGTCACCCGGAGCAGGATCTTCCGGCGGTCGCTGCGGTCCCGGGTCCGCCGGACCAGGTGCTCCGCCTCCATCCGGTCGATCAGCGTCGTGACGTACCCGGGCGAGACGCCCAAGAGGTTCGCGAGCTCGGACTGGGTGATGGCCCGGTCGTGCATCATGTAGTGCAGCGCGAAGTGCTGGAGCACGGGGAACCCGTCCTTGTTGACGGGGCCGATGCCGGCGAGGGCGCGGCCCACGGCGGCGCGCATGAGCCCGAGGGTGTCCTCTATCAGCGCCTCGCGCTGGGTCCGATCGCTCTGCACGATCGAGGGGACGCCCCGCGCCACCAAGAACCTTACGCCCGCAAATCATTCTCTAGTAAATTATTTAATGAAGGATGACTCTCTCGCAAACCAATATGTCCGCGGCCCTCGGCGCGATCCGCCCGACCGGTGCTCCCTCCGAACCGATGATCGACGTCGCCGGCCTGGTGAAGGTCTACGGCGGCGGCCCCGACGATGCCGGGGAGGGCGTGGTCCGCGCCGTCGACGGGATCGACTTCCACGTCGGCCGCGGCGAGTTCTTCGGGTTCCTGGGGCCCAACGGCTCCGGCAAGACGACCACGATCAAGGTCCTCACGACGTTGCTCCGGCCCACGGGCGGCTCGGTCCGCGTGGGCGGCCTCGACGTCGTGCGGTCGCCGCGGGAGGTCCGCAAGCTCCTCGGCTACGCCGGCCAGTCGATCGGGGTCGACGGCGATCTCACGGGCCGCGAGAACCTGCGGCTCATCGGCCACCTCTACCATCTCCCCGGGTCCGTCGTGCGCGACCGGGTCGAGGAGCTGCTCGACGTCCTGCAGCTCGCGGAGGCGGCGGACCGGCCGGCGGGCACCTACTCCGGCGGCATGCGCCGGCGGCTCGACCTCGGCTCCGGCCTCATGCACCACCCGCCGCTCCTCTTCCTGGACGAGCCGACGACCGGGCTCGATCCCCAGACGCGCAACGCCGTCTGGGACTACCTGCGCACGCTCCACCGGACCGAGCGCACGACGATCTTCCTCACCACGCAGTACATGGAGGAGGCCGACCAGCTCTGCGAGCGGCTCGCAATCATGGACCACGGGCGGATCGTCGCCGCCGGCACCCCGCATGAACTCAAGTCGGCGATCGGCGCCGACCTGGTCACGATCCGGCTCCCGCAGGACGAGGCGTTCGAGGCGAACCGCGCCCGGACGCTCGCCCTCGCCCAGACGGTGCCCGGCGTCGAGGGCGCCCAGGAGTTCGCCCAGGGCGTGACGATGCGCGCCGCGCGCGGCGGCGCCGCGCTCGTCGAGGTGCTGCGGCGCCTCGAGGCGGAGCGCATCCAGGTGAACGAGGTCGCGGTCGCCCCGCCGACGCTCGACCAGGTCTTCCTCCAGCACACGGGCCGCGAGATGCGCGTCGAGGAGGTCCGGCCGGCGTCCCGTACGCCGTGGAACCGGATGCGGAGGGACTGAGATGGCGACGACGGAGTCGGTCTACCGGCCCGCGGCGCCGGCGCTCTCCGTGCCCGGCGCCCTGGGCTCGGTGGGCGGCGTGGCGAGCGAGATCGCGTGGGTCGCCTACCGCAGCCTGCGCAAGCTGAGCCGCAGCCCGTTCCTCCTGTTCTTCACGCTGATGATGCCGGTCATCTGGCTCGGGATGTTCAGCCAGACGTTCGGCACCGTCTTCGCCCGGGCGACGGACGTGCCGGGCGGGACGCCGCTCCCCTACGACTACATCGCCGTCCTCTTGCCCGGGATCGCGATCATGAGCGCCATCCAGGCGGCGGCGCAGTCCGGCTTCTCGATGGTCAGCGACATCGAGACCGGCTTCATGGACAAGTTCCTGGTCGCCCCGATCTCGCGGGCGTCGGTCCTCGTGGGCAAGACGCTCGCCGACGGCGTGCGGATGGCGGCGCAGACGGCGATCGTCCTCGCGATCGCCTACCTGTTCTGCGTCGCGTTCGGCTGGAAGATCCCGTTCGCGACGGGGATCGCGGGCGACGCGATGATCGTCCTGCTCGTCGCCGCCTTCGGCGTCGCGTTCGCCGGGCTCTCCAACTCGGTGGCGCTGTTCACGAAGCGGACGGAGACGACGATGATGGTGAGCTTCACGCTCACGTTCCCGCTGCTCTTCCTCTCGACGGCGATGCTGCCGTACGACCTCTTGCCCGGCTGGGTGCAGACGTTCTCGAAGTTCAACCCGGTGAGCTACATCGCGACCGCCGCCCGGACGCTGATCCTCACGGGCTGGAACTGGACCGAGATCGGCCAGGCGTTCCTCGCCGTGGCGATCGTCGCGGTGCTGCTCTACAGCCTCGCGGTCGTCGCCTTCCGGCGCCAGACCGCCTGAGCGGCGACCGGGGGGCGCTCAGCCGGTCGGCTCGAACGCCTTCGGTCCCTGGTCCGGGTGGTCGGCGAAGTACCGGCGCGCGGGATCGATCAGGCGGTCGACCGCCGTCGCGACGGCCGCCTTCAGGTCCTTCGGGTGGAGGCGCCCCTCGGTCCACGCGGACGCGAACTCCGCCTCCGAGGCGAAGGCGATCGCGCCCCCGTGCTCCGGCGTTCGGTCGACCTCGAAAACGCCGTCCCACGGGAACAGGATGTACCGGACGATCTCGGCGACCGGATTGCCGGCGACCTCCTTCGCGGGGCAGAACGCCGCCTCGATGCGGGCGCGGACCTCAACGGAGGTCGCCGGGATCGGGATCCCCGAGCCCGGGTCGGACTTCGACATCTTCCGCTCGGAGGTGCCCTCGGTGGGGTCCATCCGGCCCCCGCCCTTCAGCGAGGAGAGCAGCGGCGTGTGGATCGCGCTCGGGACCGGCCAGTCGTAGTGGTGCGCCACCTCCCGCGCGAGGATGTGCGCGCGGCGCTGGTCCATCCCGCCGTAGGCGAGATCGACGGGGAGCTCGAAGATGTCGGCGGCCTGCATCGCGGGGTAGAACAGCTTCCCGGTGTCCAGGTTCGCCTCCTCCTCCGACCGACCGAGGATCGACATCGCCCGGCGGGTCCGGGCGAGGCTCGTCGCCTTGCCGACCCGGACCACGCGGGCCCAGTAGTCGGCGCTCTCCGCGAGCTCACGGGCCCAGCGGAACTTGACCTGCTCCGGGTCGACCCCGAGCGCGACGAAGGTCGCCTGCATGTAGCGGCCCGACGCCCGGATCCGGGAGAGGTCGCTGCCGAGCTTGTCGTTGATCCAGGCGTGCCAGTCGGCGAGGAACACCGTGACGTCGAGGCCGGCCTCGGTCAGGTCCCGGATCTTCCGGGCCGTGATCAGGTGCGCGATCGTGAGCGCGCCGGACGGCTCGAAGCCGATGTACGCCCGCGGCCGCTCGCGCGTCGCGACGAGCGCGCGGATCTCCTCGACGGTGAGCGCCTCGGCCGTGTTCCGGACGATCCGCTCGACGCGCTCCTCCGCGTCCATCGTGAGCCCGGAAGCCTGTCGGTATTTATCGAGCGGCGCGCACCGGCGCGCCGCCGCCGCTCGAAGCGGGACCTTTTAAGACCCCCCGCCGGCCTAGTTATCGTCCCTTCTACCCATGGATAGCGCGGCGTCCCCGACCCCCGAGCGGTCCCCCGCCGCGTCGCCCGTCGCGGAGGAGCTGGCCCGGGCGCTCGGCGTCTCGGCCGAGGCGGGCGAGATCCTCCACCAGGCCGGCCTCACCACGGCCGTGCAGGTCCGGGAACTCTCCGCCGACCAGCTGACGCGGCTCGGACTCGGGATGTCCGACGTGGAGCGGATCCGGGCCGCCGGCGCAGCCGGCGCCGCGCCCGCGCCGGGCGCGAGCCCGGCGAGCTCCGACGAGCTCGTCGAGCGCTGGGCGGGCACCGTCCGGCGCCCCGACCGGGGCAAGAAGCGTCGCGTCGGGGCCGCGCCGCAGGGCTCGGCCGACGTGCTGAAGAAATGGGTCGACGGCGACGATCGCGCGATGGAGGACTGGATCCGCACGGCGGAGCCGGCCCGTCCGGCGGCGGCCGGGCCCGCGCCGGTCACCGGCCCCGCTCCGCCGTCGGAGGGCGCGCCCCGCCCGGCCACGGCGGACGCGCAGGTCGCCCCCGTGCTGGAGCGCGAGGAGACCGTCGTCCGGTGGCTCACGGGACTCCTCGACCGGGTGAAGACCGACCAGTTCGACCCGTCGTCGCTCATCGTCGAGGCGCAGGACCTCCAGCGGCAGCTCTACGACGAGCGGGCGAAGCGCAAGCAGCTCGAGGACGAGGTCGAGCACGTGAAGCGCGGCTCGATCGCCGTCATCAAGTACGTCCGCGGCCGCGAGGCGAAGGAGCGCGAGATCGCGGTCCGCGAGAAGGAGGACGAGATCGCGGAGCTCAAGCTCCGGCTCCTGGCGCTCGAGAGCGGCGGGGTCCGGGCTCCGGCCGACGGCGCTCCCGGCGACGTGCCGGCGGGCGCACCGGCCATCGCGGCCCGGACGACGGTCGACGCCGTCGAAAAGGCGACCCGCGAGCTCGACGCGCGCCTCCGAGAGGAGTTCTCCGATCGCGAGCACGAGTACGTGGAGCGGGAGACCGACCTTCGGCGCCGCATCATCCAGCTCGAGGGCGACGTGCGGAACCTCCGCGGCGAGCTCGACCGGGCCAAGGAGCGGGAGCAGCTGCTCGGAAAGGAGGGCGGGCCCGTGGCGGCCGACTTCTCCTCCCGGCTCGAGGAGGTCGACCGGCGGGAGCGCGACCTGGGCGCCCGCGAGAACGAGCTGCGCACGCGCTTCGAGGAGTTCCGGATCAACGCGGACGAGCTCGAGCGGCGCCGCGGACCGCTCGAGTTCAAGGAACGCGAGCTCGCCGCCTACGACCAGCAGCTCGAGACCCGCAAGAAGGCGCTCGACATCGAGGCGCGGCGGCTCGAGGAGCTGCGCCGCACCGTCGGCTCGGGGGGGTCCGTCACCGCCTCCGAGGAGGCGCGGCGGCTCGACGATCTCCGCCACCAGCTCTCGATGAAGGAGGCCGAACTGAAGGGCCGCGAGGGGCTGCTGCACGAGCGGATGCAAACGCTCGAGCGGATGGGCGCGCAGGCCGCCGAGGCCGAGGCCGGCCGCATGCAGGCTGACGTCCAGGAGTCCGCGCAGGAGGTCAAGGTCAAGAGCGGGGTCCGCCGACTCGACGATCTCCTGTTCGGAGGGTTCTCGCCGGGCCTCCAGATCCTGGTCAACGGGCCGGCGCACACGGGGAAGGACGTGCTCGCGCGGCTCTTCTCGGCGGAGGGCTTGAAGGCCGGGATCCCGTCGATCTGGGTCGTCACCGACAAGACCTACACGCAGGTCCGCGACGACCTGGCCGGGCTCTACCCGCAGTTCGCCGACGCCGAGAAGCGCGGGATGGTCCGGTACGTCGACCTCTACTCGCGATCGGTCGGCTCCCAGGCCGCCGCGTCCGGGGTACGGTTCCTCTCCTCGACCGACAAGGGGGTCCTCGACCAGCTCGCCTCGACGGTGAACGGGTTCGCGGAAGAGCTCAAGGAGCAGTTCCCGACGTACCGGCTCATCTTCGAGTCGGTCTCGACGATCACCGCGTACCTCGACACCGCGGCCACGTTCCGGTTCCTGCAGCCGTTCGTCGGGCGCCGCAAGCTCGACCAGGCGGTCGCCTACTACATCCTCGACTCCGGCATGCACTCCGAGTCGGACCTGGAGACGCTCGAGCACATGGTCGACGGCTCGATCAATCTCAAGATCGAGCAGCTGAAGACGTTCCTCTCGGTCCGCGGTCTCGGCGAGGCGCAGGCCCGCGCGTGGATCGGCTACACCTTCTCGAAGCGCTCCTTGAACCTGGGCTCGTTCAGCCTGGAACACATCCGCTAAGGGAAGGTCGCCACGGGCAAACAGTGCCCGAACTCGCCGGCCCACATTGGAGCGGGCATTGGACTTGCTGGCAGTTGGCCATCCCGTGGGCGGCCGTTTTCGAGCGTATAGCCTAAAGATCCGTGTTTCCGATCACCGCGGGGGCATTAGGGGTGCCGTAGAGGCTGAGGGCGTCCTCGGAGGCATTCCAGGAGTTTGGAGTAACGATCACCAACTGATCCGTGCTACTGACTATGACGTTGGGTATCGTCCAACTTCCGCTCCCCGGGGTCGCGGGATAGCTGTCGAGCCATGCTCCGTTTTCGGAGAGCAGCACGGCGAACCAGCCCTGGTCACTAGCCGGGCAGTCGGCTAGCTCCGGTACCCACGCTGCGCAGGTCGCGGCCGTCGGGAGCAGCTGCTGACCTTCGGAATCGGTCAGGGTCAAATCTGTCATCCAAGAGAGCAGCCCCCATCCATCGTAGTAGGTCGTCTGGTTTCCGGAAGGTGGAAACGTCACTTGGAAAGGGATGGAGATGTACCGTCCAGCCGTACCTGAGGGGGTAGCATTGGACGGTGACTCGAATGCAAGGTCGTAGTCGGAGTACGTGCAGGTCAGCCACCCGTTGTCCTCGACCACTCCGCTTTCGTTTCCGTTATCAAGATTGCCGACCGCGAGGTAGTCCTGAATTCCGCTGACTCCGACTTGGTCGCATCGGAAGTAGTTCACGATCCAGCCGAGTGGACTTGCGTCAGGATCCAGCAGTTGGGCATTCCCCAGCACATAGTACTCCACGAGAGGTGAGTGCTGGCTCGAGAAGTTCTCGCCGTAAGTCGAGTACGCCAACTCCGAAGCGGCGGGCGTGTTCTCCGTCGGATTCAGCAGATAGCTCGATCCGAGGCCGCCAGCCATCAAGCAGGCCTCGAAGGTCGTCGACGGTGGATCGACGGTTACCTTCCCCTCCAAGTTCGTGGCATACATGTAGGCCCCGGTCGCGTTCTTGAAAATGAAGGACCAGAACGGCGCGGCGCCGGAGTTGAGCGTGCCGTTGAACACCGGTATTCCGCTCGAGTTCCACACCGTTACCCCTGGGAGCTCTTGACAGAGGCGCAGAGTTTCGTTGAGGGAAAGACGATAATTCGGGAGGGGGGCGGCCGGAGCTTGCGGGGCGATGCCGACGATCGAGGTCGGAGTCCAAGGGGACCCACTCGTCCCTTGGACGCTCTCGTTGACCGGGCCAAATGCCTGGAGAAAGGTGAGCCCGTTGCCCGGATTGACGGGCGAAGTCGAAGCGCCGCTTCCGTGCCCGGCAGCCGTTGGTGAGGCGAAACTACGATAGGCCACGTATCCTACACCCGCTGTGACGACTAGCACTGCGGCCGCAATCGCCAGCCACTTCCGCGAGGTCGGCCGAAGATCTCCGCGGTGGGGCGTCGCACCATCACCCGCCATCTTCCAACCTCTATACCTTGCAACCTCGGCTTGAGGTTGTCCCCTCTATCGGTCGCGGAGTCGATCTTAGTCCATTTGCCAGAGATAGAGTATAAGGCCCGATGTGGTGGTCGATCCCCCCTGTACGTACGCGGTAAACGCATGTGTGGTGGATCCGGTATTGTACACGGAGAAGTAAAGCGCATCGGAATACGATGTCGTAGTGGAGAATTCAACGGTTATCGGAATACTGGCTCCGATAGAGACAACCCCTCCAAGGTCGAATGAAACGTCCAGTGTAATATCGAGACCGCTGACGTCGGTGACGGAACCGGTTACGGTCACACCCCCTGCTCGGGTCTCTGAATGTGTGATGTTGAACCAGTACCAGAGGCCGTCTCCAAAGGCCTCGCTCCGGGTAATTGAGGAGGGTGACAGCGGAACGCCGCTAATCAGGTTCTGAGTCGTGGAGTCGTATATCGCCCCGAAGAAACTCACGTACGACAACGAACTCGAGCGGGTCGTAGCATTGAAGGTTGCCCAACCTGAACAGTAGTAGCGCGCCCAAGTCTCTACGTTCTCCCCCGTAGCAGAGCCGGAAATGGACTGTACGAAGCTCGAGGACGTCGACCCTCCGTTGCCAGCGATGGTCGCAGTGTAGGTCGCGGTCACGCTAACCGACTCGTTGAACTGTAAGGTGGCGTACGAGCTGTTCGTGTATTCCAGCTCAAGCGGCACGTAGGGCCCAAGCCCGTTAGTCGGCGCTTCCACATCGATGTAGGGACGATCCCAAACGACGAAAGTCTCATTCCAGGTGCCGAGGCCGCCCCACGCGCCGCCGGAGACGCATACGCCAAGATAGCCACACCTCTCGGAAGTGGATGTGAAGATGCTCACCACGGTCGTTGAGCCACCCCAGTCACAAACCTCGGCGTACGTGTCGTTCCCGACCCCATCGTCCTGGCCCTCGGCACTGACTTGAATCGCGAAGTAACCATCCGCGCCGACTGTGGCGGACTGCCACCAGTAGCGAGAGACCGCGCTGGTCGCGCCCGAATAGTTGTAGATCATGTCGTCCCAGGTGCCCATCCAGTCTGAGCAGTAGGCTATGACAAGCATTCCGGTTGCCCCCGCACTTCCGGTGCTGTTGAGCACCTGTCCAGACAAGTACTGAGGATGGTAGGTCCAAACTGTCGCGGCGGTCGTAGAAAAGGACCCGGTGAGAGTGCCGTGATACCAGTGGTACGGGGTCGCGAGGCAGTAGCCGTACGCCGCGATCTTGTAGTAGTAGGTGGTGGAGGGTTCAAGGTAGTTGATGTAGACGTCCCTTCCTAACCCCGACTCGTTCGCGGCGTAGAAGGCGTACGTCGTCGAGGTTCCGAACGTGACGTTCGCCCATGCACTGTCGACGTACGCCGTGGTAACATCCCAAGAGAGCGTGACGTTCGTGGGATTCAGATACACCGTCGTTTCGTCCAAGCCCAAGGTGGAGCCGCTCGGGCAGCCGCCGCCACACGTTCCGTAGCAGGCGCATGTGCAAAGCTGTGGACCCGACGCCCTGGCGCTACCTACCAGGAGATCGCTGGCGAGAATCAGCAGAGCGACTGTCAGAAAGCTTGCAACGAGGCCAATCCACTCCGGTCCCGGTCGCCGGGCGGTGCGCCCGTGATACCCGGACACGCCGCAACGTCCGTGAAGCCCCCCAACCGCCACGATGCCGGGTGGGTCGCGGGCCTCACCCGGCTCGGCCCCGACCGTGCGTTCCGCGCGCACGGGCAACGTGGACCCTATACCGTCACAGTACTTGAAACCATTGTACTTCTATCTCACCGTCGAACCGAGCGGCAAAACATGCGTTGAGCGGATGAAGACGTTCCTCTCGGTCCGCGGTCTCGGCGAGGCGCAGGCCCGCGCGTGGATCGGCTACACCTTCTCGAAGCGCTCCTTGAACCTGGGCTCCTTCAGCCTCGAGCACATCCGCTAGGCGCCGGTCGGCACGGTTATCGCCGAACGTCCCGTCGTGGGAGGCGATGCCGCGAGCCCACGCCTACTCGGTCGGGGTGGTGTGGACCGGGGACCGCGGCTCCGGCACGTCGGGCTACCGCGAGTACGGCCGGGACCACGTGGTCCGGGTCGCGGGCAAGCCGGAGCTCGCCGGTTCGTCGGACCCGACCTTCCGCGGCGACGCGACCCGGTACAACCCGGAGGAACTCCTGGTCGCGTCGCTCTCCGCCTGCCATCTGCTCTGGTACCTCCACCTGGCCTCCGAGGCCGGGATCGTCGTCCGCGGCTACGAGGACGCCGCCGAAGGGACGATGGAGGAGTCGGCGGACGGCGGCGGGCGGTTCACCTCGGTCACGCTCCGGCCCCGGGTCCGGATCGAGCGCGGGGACCCGAAGCGCGCGCTCGAGATCCACGAGGCGGCGCACGCGAAGTGCTTCATCGCGAACTCGGTGAACTTCCCGGTCCGGGTCGAGCCCGAGATCGCGGGCCCAAGCGCTATGTAGAGGGTCCGGCGTCCTTTCGCCGCTAGGCTGGACCGGGGGGTTGGGCGTCCCCTTACACACCGAAACCGTCCTCAGCGGGGGTGACAGGCAGGAACGACGTTCGGACGAGCTTCGCGTCTCGTGTAGCTTCGTAGACGCTCTGTTCCGCCGGGCCGCGGGTCCCGCGACGGGCGCTCGGAGGAGCGCCCTAGCGGGTATCCATCACGGGCATCGGGTCAGGTCCTGACGGGAGCAGCCTTACCGTGACCCGTCGACGTCGGCGGGGCGACGGGGCCGAGGAGCGCGCGGGGTCTCCGCGGGGTTCGTCCGGGCGGCAATCCTGCTGGCCTAGCACCGGCCCCGGGGCCGGTGCCGTATAGCTCGAGAGTCGTCCCGTGTAACGGAATTTAAATAGGAGCTGCCGGCGTCTCTACCCTACCGCCGCCGATGCACACCTACATCGACCTCTATTTCGAGCCCGAGGGCGTCTCCCCGATGGACATCGCCGACCGGGTGCGGAAGGCGTCCGGCCTCTCGTTCATCATCGGCCCCCACGACCTCGCCTTCGAGTGGACGACGATCGACGAGTTCCACGACATCCTGGGCAAGATCCACGTCGCGCTCCGCGGCACCGGGGTCGTCTATCGAGTCGAGACGGTCGCCGAGGACCCGGCGTACATCGAGCCGATCCCGTGGCCGCCGCCGCTCTCCCGCGGGCACGCGACCCACCCCGGCTTCTGAGGGGCCCCCCACCCCCCCTTTTCCACTGGAACTTCGCCCCGCCTACCAGCCTTCCGACGCGGGGTCGACCGCGTCCTTCTCGAGCCGGACCCGACGGTCGGCCGGGATCTCGGCCTTCGTCGAACGAGCGTAGTCGTAGGTCACGATCACGGTGCGGCCCCGGGCCGTCACGGTCGAGGTTCCGGCGATAGAGAAGCGGTAGAGCAGCGTGAAGCTGGTCCGACCGAGCGGCCGGGCCGGAGCGACCTCGCCGACCAGCTCGGCGCCGTAGGCGACCGGAGCGAGGTACCGGCACGTCGCCTCGGCGATGATGATGTCGATCCGGGCCGGGTCGGTCGTCCCGAGGAGCGGGAGGTAGTAGTCGCAGCGGAGCGTCTCCATGAGCGGAAAGTACGCGGCGTGGTTGAGGTGGTCCAGGATGTCGATGTCGTGGTACGGGACGTAGAAGCGCCGGGAGACCGGCCAGGGGTGGGGCGCGGCGTCCGCCGGGGCCATCGGCGGCGCACGGCCCATCCGCATATATGGACGGGAGGGGGTGGCCCGCCCGCGCCGTGCGGGGCGCGGAGCGCGGGATGCCCGGGAACTTCTCCAGTGGAAACGGAGGGGGGCGGGGGTCCCGCCCGTTCCCGACCCCGGCCCCCGGGGAGATGGCCCGGACGGTCCGGTCGATCCGCGACGAGGTCCGGGCCCACTCGACCCGCTTCGAGCACGCGATCCCGCTGATCGCGTCGGAGAACCTCCTCTCGCCGTACGCGAAGGAGCTGCTGATCTCCGACTTCAACTCGCGGTACGCGGAAGGGCTCCCCGGCGAGCGCTACTACGAGGGGAACGAGCAGGTCGACCGGGTCGAGCGGACCTGCCTCGACCTGGCGCGCCGGCTCTTCGGCTGCTCGTTCGCCGACGTGCGGCCGATCAGCGGGACGGTCGCGAACCTGGCGGTGCTGAAGGCGCTCGTCGAGCCCGGCGACTTGGTCGGGACGAGCCGCCTCGCGGACGGGGCGCACATCTCGTCGGCGGGCTTCGGCGCGTTCGGCCTCCGGGGCGTGAAGCCGGTCTACTACGCCTGGGACCCCGAGCGGATGACGATCGACGTCCCGCGCACGCGGGAGATCCTGAGGGCCGTGCGGCCGAAGACCTGCCTCTTCGGGCTCTCCCTGTTCCTCTTCCCGATGCCGATCGAGGAGCTCCGGCCGACGCTCGAGGAGATCGGCGCCCGCGGCTGGTACGACGGGGCGCACGTGCTAGGCCTGATCGCCGGCGGCGAGTTCCAGGACCCGCTGCGCGAGGGGTGCGCCGTGATCTCCGCCTCGACGCACAAGACGCTCCCGGGGCCGCAGCACGGGATCCTCCTCGCGGAAACCGACGACCCCGAGCTCAAGAAGAAGCTCGAGTCGGGCGCCTTCCCCGGCGTCACGAGCAACCACCACCTGGCCGCGATGGCGGCCCTCGCCGTGAGCCTCGCCGAGTTCCTGGAGTACGGCCGGGACCTCGCGCGGCGCACCGTCGAGAACGCTCGAGCCCTCGCCCAGGCGCTGCACGACCGCGGCTTCGACGTGCTCGCGCCCGACCTGGGGTTCACCCGCTCCCACACGATCGCGGTCCGCGTCGAGAAGGAGGGGGGCGGCGAGGAGGTCGCGAAGCGGCTCGCCGACGCCGGGATCATCTCGAACAAGAACCTCCTCCCGGGCGACAAGAGCCCGAAGCACCCGCAGGGGATCCGGTTGGGCTCCCCCGAGGTGACCCGGGTCGGCATGGGCCCGAAGGAGATGGAGCGGATCGCCGAGCTGTTCGACGCGCTCCTCCACCGGGGCCGGTCGCCCGACGAGGTGCGGGCCGGCGCGGCCGAGCTGAAGAGCGGATTCACGACGCTCCAGTACTGCTTCGCCGCCGGCGAAGCGGCGTACCGGTTCTACGACCTCGTCGGGCGCGAGCCGGAGTGAGCCCGCCTTACCCTTCGGGCTCCGTCTCCTCCGCCCGGCGGGCGATCGCCCGCTCGAGCTCCTCCGGGTCCAGCGTGATCCGCACGCCCTCCTCGCGGGGCGCGAGGCGGTAGAGGGTCTCCCCGGCGACGCTCTCGGTCGGCGCGAGGGTGCCATCGGTCACCAGGGAGGCGACCCACTCGGCGAGCTCGGGCGGCGCCGGCGGCGGGTCCCAGACCCGGGCCAGTTCCGACAGCGTCGCGCCGCCGGTCGCGTCCACGATCTCCTCAATCCGGGCCCGGCCCTCGGAGAGCTGGCGCATCGCCTCCTCGAGCGGGGGAGGGGACGACCGGCGGCGGCGCCGCGCCGCCGCGTAGGAGAGCGACCCGGCGACGATCCCGATCGGGATCGTCGCGCCGAGCGAGGCGAGCGGCGGGAGCCGGCCGGCCGCCGGAGCGGTGAGCGCCGGGACCGATCGCGCGGGGAGGAGGAGGTCGCCCGCCGCGTCGAGGACCCGCACGGATCCGCCGGACGCGCCGAGCGAGACGTTGACCCAGACGTACGTGAGGCCGCCCGCCCCGACGACCGCCGGCGCGACGCGGGCGAGGCCGCCGCTCGCGGTGTCGACCTCGATCGTGACCGGCGCCCCGGGCACCGGGTCGCCGAAGCGGTCCGTCACCGTCCACTCGGTCGCGTTGGTTCGCGCCCCCGGGACGACGACGTCGGGTTGGGAGAGCTCGAGGTGGTCGAGGTCGGGCGCCACCGCGAACGACCAGGGCGCGACCGCGCCCGGCAGCCCGGTCCCCACGAGGTCGACGGCGGTCGCGACGGCCGCGGCCCCCGTCACCGAGACTTGGAGCGTCCCGTTGACCCAGGCGTTCGAGGGCACGGCGAACTCCCCGGGCGCGACGGCAGCGAACGGACCGATCCCCGAGGCGTTGACCCACCCGGCCACCGGGCCCGAAGGACCCGAGAGGGTCAGCTCGATCGACGGCGCGTACGTCGGGACCGGGCGTCCGTCCGCCCCGAACGCCGTCCAGGCGACGGAGGTCGGCGTGCCGACGACGACCGCGCTCCCCGGCGTCGCCGAGACCGCCCGGACCACCGCGGCCGGCGCGGGAGCGATCGAGAGGTCCGTCTCGACCTCCGTCCGGGTACCCAGGTCGTCCACCGCCGTCACCGTCACCTGGACGACGCCGGATTGGGACGGGTCGAACGTCGCCGAGATCGGCCGGTCGGAGTCCATCGTCCCGGCCGCCAGCGGTGCGGCGGACGTGGACGCGTTGAAGAAGTAGGCGACGGGCAAAACGCCGCCGGTCAGATCGACCGAGAGGGAGACCGGCTCGGAGACGGTGGCGTTCGAGGGCGCGGAGATCGGGCCGAGGTCGAGCGGCGCGACGACGTCGAGCGTCGTGCTCGCGGACGCGTTCTCCCCGTCCGCATCGATCGCCCAGGCCGTCGCCGAGTAGACCCCGGCGTCGGCAAGGACCGGGTCGAACGTCCAGGTGGGCCCCGCGCTCGTGGAGCAGAGCACCGCTCCCCCGGTCGCGAGGCAGGCACCCTGGAACGGGGTCGCGCCGGTGCCCGCCGCGGCGGAGAGCTCGACCGGGATCGGCGCGCCGGCGTAGCCGACCGGCGCCGACGGGGTGAGCTCGAGTTGGGGCGGCGGGGTGATCGTCACGGCCGTGAAGTTCGCGCCGGCCTCGGAGAACCCGTTGGTGACGACGACGGACGGGACGACGGTCCCGGCCTCGGGCAGGGGCAGATCGGCCGAGCAGCTCACGTTGACCAGGCCCCCGGAGCTCGCCCCGGTCGCGCACGGCACCGAGATCGGGGCGCCGCCCTCCCCGTTCGAGAACGTCGCCGAGTACGCGAAACCGGCCGCGCCGGTCGCGTTGGCCTGCGCCCGCACGGAGCCTCCGACGTCGAGCACCGTGCGGTTGAGCTCGCTCGAAGTGATACCGGTCGCAGCCACCCACAGCGTGAGGTTCGCGGGGGACGTTTCGAGGGGGACCGGAGAGTTCGTGTCGTCGTCTTCCGTGGCGGTGGCGGCCGAGACCGAGAGGTGGCCGACCCCGGCGTCGAGCGCCGAGACCACGGAGACCGAGCTCGTGTTCGAGGGAGCCGCGAGCGACCAGCCGGACCCGGTGATCGACCAGTTGTACGTGAGCCCGACCCCCGCGGGGGTCGGCGCGCCGTCGGCGGCATACGGGACGGCCGCCACCGAGAGGGCGGCCCCGGGCGCGTCGACCGCGACCGGACCGGTCGGGTCGAGCTCGAGCGTCTCCAGGAGCGCGACCAGGTCCACGGTCACGTTCGCCCCGGTCTCGTTCGTCACCGCCGCGTAGTCGGGCGGCAGGAGGTTCTCCACCGTGATCGCGAGCGGTCCGTAGGGTCCGGAGTACGTCGTGCACTCGAGCTCCGGGTCGCCGGCCGGCGCGAGGCAGGAGGTCGAGCCGGGGGAGATGCCGAAGGCGAAGCCCCCGGTCGCGTTCGACTCGGTCGAAAGGCTCGAAGTAGAGCAGGAGATCGATTCGACGGCCCCGGTCGTAAGGTTCGTCACCGTGGCCTCGATCGAGTAGTCGACGAGGAGCTTCACGTCGGACACGGAGACGGCCCCCGGGGCGCCCCCCAGGTCCGCGACGACGCCCTGGTACGACGTCGGTCCCAGCGCGCCCGGGCACGCGGAGGCGGAGGCGAACCCGGCGGAGGCGGGGGTGGGCGGGCCCGGTGCGGCGAGGACGAGGCCCGCGAGGACTAGGACCAGCACGGCGCCGGCGAGCGCGCCGCGTTGCGGAATGCCCCAAAGGCGGAGGACGGCCACCCGGTCTCCGTCCGCCCGAGCCCGCACCGGCCGGGCGGTGGGCCACGACCGCTCGCCTCGCGTAAAAATTTGCCGACGCGGGCCGGACCCGCGAACGGTGCTCGGTCGCCCCTAAGCCCCGAGGGGAAAGGAGCGGATCGTGCGATGGCGCGCCCCGCCGGGCGCGAGCTCGCTCGCCTTGAGCCGGAGCGCGTCGATCCAGAGGTCGCGGGGCGACGGCGGGGGCACCGCGCCGTCCAGCAGCTCCCGGGCCCGCCGCCGGTCCTCGAGGGTCCGCACGCGGAACAGGGTCACGTGCGGCACGAACCGCTCCCGCTCGAGCCCCGGCACGCACTCTCGGAGCGCGGCCCGCGTGCGCGAGGCCAGCGACTCCAGCGCGGCGGCGCCCGCTCCCACTCCCTGCCAGACGACGCGCGGCCGCTCTCGGGACGGGAACGCCCCGACGCCCTCGAGCCGCATCGCGAACGGGGCCGCCGTCGTCGCCACCGGCGGGAGGGCCGCCTCCACTTCCGGGACCCGGGCGTCCGGAACTTCCCCGAGGAACGCGAGCGTGAGGTGACTCGGGCTCGGAGCCTCCGGGCCTTCCACGTCGACGGCCACGAACAGGCGCACGGTCGCCGAATCCGCCCCGCTCCTTACGGCTTCGGCTCGGGAACGCGCGGGGGGCCCAGGTGCCAAACCTGGGCCCGGTCGGGACCCGCCCCGATCGCTCGGAGGATCTCGCGCGCGCGGTGGGCGTCGGCGGCATTGTCGATCGCGACGACGAGGAACGCGTCCCGCGCCCGGGCCTTGGCCCAGTCGTGGCGGAGGCGGACGGCGCGACGCGCCCCGGACACCTCGGCCTCGACGTGCACGTCCCGACCCCCGAAGCACCGCCACGCCCATCCGGTCCGCAGCCGCTCGAGCGCGAGACGGAGCTCGGGCGCGGGCGCGCGCCGGGTCGCGTCGGCCAGGAGGTGGAACACCGCGTCCGGGAGCGTGGTGTCGAACCGTCCCTGACGCACGATCTCGAGGCGGGCGCCGTGCCGGGCGAAGACGCGAAACGCCCGCAGGAGCAGCGCGCGGTGGCGCGGGGTCTCCCGCGTCGCGCCGGTCGGCGCTCCCAGCCCGAGGAGGCGGGCCCCGGAGTCGGAGAGGCGGCACCGTCCCTCCGTCACCCGAAGGTCCCCCCGGTCGACGAGGCGGCGAGCGCGCTCTTCCACGAGCGCCGGATCGCGGTCCGCGCCCGGGAACGCGCGCGCGGCGGGGACGAGGTCCGCGAACGTGAGAGGCACGCCGGACTCCTCCGCCTGGAGCACCGCCAGCAGGAGCGCGTCGTCCGGCCGCTCGCCGGGGTCAGACCCCGATCCATCGACCTCGAACTCGTCCCGCGTGGCGCTGACCCGCTCCGCCCATCGCGCGCTCCCGATCGGGGTCACCGGGGCCGAGGCGATCGTCCGGAGCCCCTCGCCGTCGAGCCCGACCGCGATCGCCTGTCCGACGGGAAGCTCCGGGAGCGTCGCTTCGGACTCGGCGGGAGAGAGGCCGAACCAGGCTCCCACCTCGCGCGCGGAGGCTCGGGGCACCCGGAACGTGACGCAGCCCGTGAGGGTCCCCGCCGCCGCCGCGCGAAGTTCCGGGGCCAGGCGGTCGGGATACTGGGAGGCCAGGAGCACCCGGAACCCGAACTTCCGGCTCTCGGTCAGGATCTCCGCGACCAGGCGCGGAGAGAAGCCCTGCACCTCGTCCAGCACGAGGCGGACGGCCCGGGGATCGGTCTCGCCGCGGCGGCGCGCGGCCAGCCCGAGGTAGAGGCGTCCCAGCACGAGCGAACCGGCGAGCTGGGCCGCTTCCGGGCCGAGGGTCGCGAAGGGCAGGCGCAGGAGGATCGATCGGCCCTCGGTCAGGAGCTCCTCGACCGGGAGCCCTCCGTCGGAGGGGGCGAGCAGCTCCCCGAGCGCGGGCACGAGGACGATCTTGGAGAGCCGCGTCGCGGCCGACCAGAGGAACTCGGGGTTCCGCCGGACGACCGGCGCGAGCTCGTCGAGGAAGCGGGCGAGATCCGTCCTCCGGAGCGCGAGCCGCGCCGCGTCGCGTCGGTCCGGGTCGGTCAGGAGGGCGTAGAGGTCGAGCAGCGAGCCGCGCTGCTCCTGCACGACGCGGACCAGGGTGTCGAAGATCCGCTCGAGACGGAACCCCCAGTACAGATCGGTGCCGTCGGGGGTGAGCCGCTTGAGCGCGGCGACCAGGTGGGCGGCCGCCCGCTCCCCGTCCCCGTCGGCCGGAGGCAGGGCGGAGATGCCGGCGACCGGCCGGCATTCCGCGTCGACGGCCACCACGTCCCGGAGCCGTCCGGGCGGGAGCTGGGCGACGATCGCCGGAACGAGGTCCCCGTGCAGGTCGATGGCGAGGACCGGGACGCCCCGCCCGATCGACTCCGCGGCCCATCGCGCGAGGAGCGACGTCTTCCCGGCGCCCGACGCGCCCCAGAGGACCGCGTGCCCGGCCGGGGGAGGCGGGGTCGTGGCGCCCCACGTCGGCCCTTCGGCGGTGCGCGCGGCGAACGGCACCTCGACCCGTCTCCACGCGGCGGGGCGCAGGCCGCGCGGAGATCCCTGCCGCCAGGCGGAGCGCGGGCGGCTCGGGGCCGGCTCGGGGACGACCGGGACCCCCAGTCGGTCGCTCCAGTCGAGCGCGAGGAGCGGCGCGACGAGATCGAACGCGTCCCCGGTCGACCCGGGTCCGCCCTCCACCCGGAATCGACGGGCCACCGCGATCCGTCCGTCGGGTTCCCGCACCCAGAACGTTTGGAACGCGAGGCGGGCCCGCCGAAGGGCGACCGAGAGGTCGGGCCGGTCCGCCGAGCCCGCCGGGACCCGGGCGCCCGTCGAGGGGACGGTCGCCGGAACGAGCACGCCGTACCGTTCCGGGGTCGCGGCGGGGAGCTCGGCCAGCGGCGCGGCGCCGGATCGGATCTCGGACGCTCCGGGCACGGGAGAGGCGCGCACGGTCGCGACGAGGCTCCTCGGGCGGAACGTGACCCAGGGCGCCGGATCCTCCGAGGAGCCCTCGATCACCGCCCCCGCGGGACCCCGGGTCGCCGAGAGCGACCACGCGAGCGACCGGTAGAACCGGGCGCGGACCGGCGGATCCATCGCGAGGCGCACGCAGGCGACGTCGGGCTCAGGCATCGGGCGCCTCCTCGCGTCGCGCCGACTCGACGGCCGCGTCCAATTGGGCGACGAGGTCGCGGAGCCCCGCGCGCTCGGCGTACGTGCGGACGAGCTCGGGGGGCAGCAGCCGCGTCACCGGCCGGTCCACCTCCCAGAGCCGCACCCGCCACCGGAGCTCGCCGCTCGGGAGCCGCAGGAGCCGGGCGCGGGGTCGATACGGACCGGCGATCGGGAGGCGGACCTCCGCGAGCGCACGCGGTCCCAGGGTCGTTCGGCGTCGAACGGGTTCGGGGAGAACGGGTTCCGAGTCGATGCGGAGTGCATCCACGGGTCCACAGCTTCCTCCCCTCGCCGGGCGGGCGCCGCGCGAGGAGCGTGGGTTCGGGGTGGGCGCCGCCTGCCCGGGGCCCGCCTCCACGGTCGGACCACCGCAGAGCGCGCGGGAGGCGGAGGTCCGGCGGATGGGCCGGGAACGGGCCGGGAGGGCGCACCCGAGGGAGCTCGGATCGGACGACCGACCGGTCCGGCCGGGCGTCCGCTCGAGACGGGCGGCGGCGAGGAGCCCCTACGACCTCGCGGCGGCGCCTCTCATCCGGCAGTTAGACGGTCGGGCGCCCCCGCGTCGGATCGGCGGACCTTCGGTCCGCGGGCCGGCGCGACGGCAACGACCGTCGGGGCGGTACGCTCGCGGTCGGGGAAGGTCGGGATCCGGGAACCCCAGGGAGCGGGGCACGCGGAGGCGGACCGGAGGGCCGACGGCGAGACGGGCATATCGCGGAGCCCCACGGGCCGACCTCCAGGTCGAGACGGCGGCTCCGCTGAACGGTGAACGCTGTCGAGAA
>JASHYV010000162.1 GCA_030064695.1 Thermoplasmata archaeon | reverse complement strand
TCGTAGGGCAGCCGCAGGACCGAGAGGCCCCGGTCGAGGAGCGCCCGGAGGATGCTCGCCTTGATGCCGCAGTCGAGCACCGCGACGAGCGGTCCCTTCCGCCCGTCGAGGAGCGCCGGGGCCCTGGGAGCGACCTCGGCCATGTACTGCTCCTCCGCGTAGGCCGGGGCTCGGGAGATCGCGCGGGCGAGCTCCTCGTGCGACGGTGCCTCGCCGGCGGGATGGACGTCGAGGACGCCGCGGATGACCCCCTCCGCGCGCAGTCGTTCGGTGAGCCGCCGCGTGTCGACGCCCGCGATCCCCACCACGCCCTCGTCCGCCAGCCACTCCTCGAGGGACCGCCGCGAGGTCCGGTGCGTCGGGCGCGTGGTGCCTCGGACGACGAGCCCCCGGACCTGGATCTCCTCGCTCTCGAGGATCGGGAGGCCGTGCCCGTCGTGCGCGTGGGCCTCCGGCACGCCGTAGTTGCCGAGCAGCGGGTACGTGAACGTGAGGATCTGGCCGCGGAAGGAGGGATCGGTGAGCGCCTCCGGGTAGCCCACCATGCCGGTCGAGAAGACGACCTCGCCCACGCGCCGGCCCTCGACGCCGAGGCCGACGCCCTCGAAGCGCGTCCCGTCCTCGAGCAGCAGAGTACCCCCGAGCGCGGCGCGAGGCGCGCGGGTAGGCACGGCCGTGAAGAACCCGAAGCGAAGGAGGAGGGGCCTCGGGTTTAACATTTACCGTCGCGAGCGAGCTCCGCGCGCGCTTCGACGGCGGCGCGGGCGCGGCGAGCCATCAAATCCCCGCGCCGGGTCCGGCGGGAAGATGCCCGGGTTCCCGAGACTGCAGGAGTCGTACGACCTCGCGATCGTCGGCGGAGGGCACGCCGGCCTGCAGGCGGGGCTCAAGGCCGCGATGCTCGGCCAGACGGCGGTGATCGTGGACCGGGGCCCGAAGTACTCCCGCTCGTACTACGCGCCCAAGATGGACAACATCCCGGGGTTCCCGGACGGGATCTCGGGGCACAAGCTGCTCGACCTGCAGATCGCCCAGGTGCGCGCGGTCGAGGCGTCCGTCGGGTACTTCACGCCGGCCCACGCGACGGAGGTCGCCCGGACCGAGGCCGACTTCGCGGTGCGGTTCGAGTGGCTGAAGCAGGAGAAGGTCGCCCGCGCCCGGGCGGTGGTGCTCGCGATGGGCGTTGTCGACCGGATCCCCGAGGTCGGGGGTAAGATCGACCCGATCTTCCCGTGGGCCAACCAGGGGATCGTCGACTTCTGCCTGCTCTGCGACGGCCACGAGTTCCCGGGGAAGACGGTCGCCGTCCTCGGGCACGACGCGTTCGCCGCGCGCAACGCGCTCGACATCCTCCACTTCCACCCGACCTCGGTCGAGCTGCTCACCCACGGTCGTCCGCTGCTCGACGGCGTCTCCGAGCCCGACCGGTCCGCCCTGCGCGGTCAGCTCGAGTCGGCCCACATCGCGGCGGTGGAGAGCGAGATCGTCGGCTTCGACGAGATCCGGGAGAAGCGGCTCGGCGTCCGCTTCGCGGACGGCGCGCACCGCAGCTACGACCGCGGGTTCTCCGCCGTGGGGTGGTACGACCTCCACCAGGCGATCCCGCGCTCCCTCGGCTGCCGGTTCGACCCCGACGGGTACGTCGTGACGGACGACGACTGCCGGGCGATCGCGGACGCGACCGGAGCGCCCATCCCGGGGCTGTACGCCGTCGGCGATCTGCGGAACGGCTGGAACCAGATCCCGGAGGCGTGGGCGACCGCGGAGCGCGCGGTCATCCACGCCTACGCCGAGTACCTCTGAGCCTACCGCGCGGCCGCCGCGGGGGGCGGCGCCACGTCGAGCTGGCGGGCGAGCTGCTCCAGGTCGGGCGCGATCGCCGACGCTCCGGCGGCCAGGAACCGGTCGGCGGTCATCCCCGAGGTCGCCGCCTCCGACGGGTCGGGGAGGACGGCGTAGAACCGGACGCGGGCGGCCACCGCGCACTCGGCGTCCAAAAGGTGGTCGCCGACGTACACCGCGCGGTCCCGGGGCACCTGCATCTCGTGGAGCAGCGTGAGCAGCGACTCGGGAGAGGGCTTGGCCGGCCCGGCGGCGCTGCGGCTCCGCAGGTAGCCGAAGTACGGCGCCAGCTGCGTGCGGTTGAGCGCCGCCCGGGCGAACTCCTCGGAGGCGCGCGTCAGGAGGCCGATGCGGAAGCCGCGGGCGGCGAGCGCCTTCAGGAGCGGCTCCGCGCCCGGCCGGGGCACGGTGCGCGGCAGCGCCTCCATCTCGATCGCGTCGAGCCGCTTGCGGTACTCCGCCTCGAACTTGAACAAGGTGCCCTCGGGCGCGCCCGAGTTGTGGATCTCCGCCCGGCTCGACTCGATCAGCTGGTGGATCGGCTGCTCGAGCGAGAGGTGGCCCGGCATCACGCCGTACTCCTGCGCGATGCGGATCACCTCGGCGCGCATGCGCCGGAAGTCGTGCCGCGAGAGGATCAGCGTCCCATCGAGGTCGAACGCGACGCCGAGGAGCGGCTCCAAGAAGTGCGGCTCGCCGTCCCGGAGGGGCATCTCCTCCCGCCTCGGAGGCCCAAAGTCGCCGCGACACCCGTTAAGGGTTTCCGTCGAGCGGCAGGCGCGGCCCGCGCTAGCGGGCCCGGGGCCGCCTCAGCGCGACCACGGTCTCGCGCAACTCGAAGGAGCGGCGCTGGCCGCTCCGCCGCGGCCGGGCGACGTCGACGGACTCGATCTCGAAGCCCAGGCGCGCGCCGAGCCGCGCGGTGAGCAGGTCGCCGGGCACGTACGTTCCGGCGAGCAGCGAGTCGCCGACGACGAGCACGAACCGGCCGCCGGGACGGAGCGCGCGGCGGACCCGGGCCATCGCGGCCGCGAGGTCGGCGAAGTAGCGGTGGACGATCCCGTGCATGTCGGCCCGCCGGTACGAGCCCTTCCGCGCGACGTTCTCCCGGATCCGCGGAAGGAGCTCGTCGAGCCAGGGGTCCGGCGTGCGCGAGACGTCCACGTACGCGGCCGTCTCCGCGCGCGGCAGGTTGTCGCACGCGACCTCGGCGCTCCGCAGGGCGGCGAGCTCGGCGTACGAGCTCGCGTAGCCGAGCCAGGCCAGGTCGAGCTTGTAGTTCATCACGTAGTCCATGCCGTTCACGTACGGCGGGCTCGTGATCGCGAGATCGACCGAGCCCGCGGGCCAGCCGGCCCTCCGCGCGTCCTCGGCCCGGATCGTGGCGGAGGGCCCCCACTGCGCGCGTTCGGCGCGCAGCTCGACGAGGTCGGTCTGCATCGTGCGGATCTGCCGCGCGTACCGCTCCGGGACGGAAGGCCCGGCCTCGGGAGGAGTGCGGGCGTAGCCGAGGCACGGCGACCGGTGCAGTCGGCTCGCCGGGATCAGGATCGCGCCGAAGGCGAGCCGGAGCGCGTCCGCCACCGGCTCGCCCTCGGGAGGCAGAGTGTCGCGGAACCGGAGGAGTGCGGCCAGCGCCTCGGGCGCGAACTGGCGTTCGGTCTCCTTCAGGAATGGAAGCCGTCCGATCGACCGGCGGGCGGCCCGCTCGCGCAGCGAGTCCGCCGCGCGTCCGAGCCGTCCCGGGTCCAGCTCGAACCGACTCTTCACCCCGGCCGCCAGAACGGCCGGGCGCAGGAGCTCGGTGCCCCAGGCGCGCGCGCCCGCGCGCCGCGCCTCCACCACGGTCGTCCCGCTGCCCGCGAACGGATCGAGGACCGTCGCACCTCGGGGGAGCTCGGCCCCCTCGAGGACGCCGCGCACGAACTCCGCCGAGTAGCCCTGCACGTACGGCCACCAGCGGTGGACCGGCTCCTCGTCGTTGGAGCGGAACGTGATCGGACCCCGGTACTGCCCGAGCGAGACGCCCTGCTCCGCCCGGAAGCGCTCGACGAACTCGGCCGGCTCGAGGAAGCCGACGCGCTCGTCGAGCCGCTCGAAGTCGCTCAGCACCCAGAGCCCCCGACCGATCCGGAGCACGTCGCCCCGGGCGCGGAGGCGCTCCAGCGACCGCTGCACCTCTCCGCGGGGCCGCTCGATCCGGGCGGCGAGCTGGCGGGCCGTGGCGCCGATCGCCCCGGTTTCGGTGAGGGCGAGCCGCAGGGAGATCGGATCGTCGGCGGGGAGGCTCGTCACGGGTCGCCCTATCCCCTCGCGGTCGAAACGGCCCCGGGGAGCCGGGCGGCGGTCGACCGCGGTCGCGTCTCGAGGAGCGCGCGGGCGGAGGCGCGCAGCTCCTTGCGACGGGCCCGCAGCGTGTCGGCCCAGGCCGTGCCGCCGATCTCGTCGCCGATCGACTGGAGCACCACGTCGAGATCGTGCAGCCGCCCGAGCTCGGACTGGAGCCGGCGCCGCAGCACGGGAGTGGACGGGGTGTGCGCGGGATCGAGGGTGCGGGCGAGATCGGTGACGTGCTTCAGGCTGCGCACCCGCAACCGGAGCCGATGCATCCGCGCCGTCGAGGGCTTGCGACGAGCGTCCCGGTACGCGTCGGCGATCCGGTCCTCTCCGCGTTCGGTGGCCTTCTTGAGGACCCCCCGAACGTCCCGGATCCGGTATCGGACCCGAGGGGCTCTCCAGCGGGCCGCCACCGTCTCGAACAGCTGGGCGGCCCGCTCGGCCCGGAGGAACGCGCGGAGCAGCTCGCGCCCGGTGCGGGCGTCGTCCCGCAGCTGGGTCCTCAGCTCGGTCAGCCGGGCGATCTCGTCCGTCGGCCAGCCCGGCTGGTCCAGGTGGGCGAGCAGCTGGATCGCGATGTCCCGGTCCCGGATGCGTCCGACGAGGCGAGCGAGCCGTTTCAACCGTCGATCGAGCGGCCGCAGCCGCTCCCGCTCCTTCGGCGCGAGCAGCCGCTCCCACAGCGTGAGCCCCGAGCGCAGGCGGCGCAGCTCCCGGTGGAGACGGTGCAGGCTTCCGGCCGTCGGGTGCGGCATGCCGATCACCGAGTCGGTGGTCGCGACGACCCGCTCCAGGACCCGGTCGAGTTCGCGCACGAGCGCCTGCGGAGGGACGGGTCGTCCGGCCCGAGCGGCGCGCACGACGCGACCGAGGGGCGCCGCCGATGTAAGCCATTCGCACGGCGCGACCCGCCTCCTATTAGAGGCGCACCTCTCTGCCCCGGCGTGGACCGCGCCCGATCCGCCGAAGGGATCCGGGAGAAGGACCGGGTGCGGCCGGATCGGACCGTCGGCGTCATGGACCTGGGGTCGAACACGGCCCGGTTCGTCGCCTTCGAGACCAGCTCGTCCGGCGCCGTGCGGCCGGTCTTCGAGGCGAAGGACGTGCCGCGCCTCGGCTCCGCGACCGGGCCGGATCAGCGCCTCTCCGACGCGGCGATCGAGCGCGGGGTCGCGACCGTGCGACGGTTCGCCCGCCTGGTGCGGGACCTGAGCGTGCCCCGCACGCTCGCCGTCGCCACGAGCGCGGTGCGCGACGCGCCGAACGGCGGGGAGTTCGTCCGGCGCGTGGAGCGGGCGACGGGCGTCCTCCTGCGCGTGATCCCGGGCACCGAGGAGGCCCGGTACGGCTATCTCGGGGTCGCGAGCGCCTGGGCGCTCGACGACGACATCGTCTTCGACCTGGGCGGCGGCTCGCTGCAGATCGTCGAGGTCCGGGGCGGGGCGCTGCGGAACTCGGTGAGCCTGCCGCTCGGCGCGCTCCGGCTCTCCCAGCGGTTCCTGGAGCGCGACCCGCCGCGGCGGCGCGAGCTCGACGAGCTGCGGGGCCACGTCCGGGAGACGCTCTCCTCCGTCTTCGAGGCGTTCGGCGGGCAGGGCTACCGGGTCAACGGGATCGGCGGCACGGTGCGGGCCCTCGCCCGGGCCGCGATCGAGCTGCGGGCCTACCCGATCCGCCGCGTGCACGGCTATCCGCTCTATCGAACGGAGATCGACGCGCTCGCCGAGCTCTTGGGCGAGATGCCGGCCGAGAAGCGTCGGGCGATCCCCGGGATCGGCGGCGACCGGGCCGACGTCGTCCTCGCCGGGATCGTGGTGCTCGAGGAGATGCTGCGGGCCACCGGGGTCGACCGGCTCGTGGTCTCCGGCACGGGCATCCGGGAGGGGATCGCGCTGGAGGCGATCGGCGCGAAGCTGCCGGCGCCCTCGGCGACCCTCGCGGAGCGGTCGGCGGCCGCCGCCGCCGAGTCGTTCCGCTTCCGCATCGACCACGGGCGCGAGCTGGCCGAGACCGCCCTCCAGCTCTACGGGCTCCTCGCCCCCCGCGCGGGCTGGACCGAGAGCGACCGGCTCGCCCTCTGTGTCGCGGCGTGGATGCACGACGCCGGGACGGCGATCGACCTGTGGCAGCACGAGGCGCACTCGGCCTACCTCATCCAGAACTACCCGATCTGGGGCCTCGACCAGCGGGAGGTGCTGCTCGCCTCCCTGATCGCGTACCTGCACGAGGGCTCCGACCTCCCCTCCGAGTGGAAGCGCGGGTTCCAGCCGATCCTGAGGTCGTCGGACCTCGACACGGCGCGGCAGCTGGGCGCGCTGCTCGAGGTCGCCGAGCTGACGCATCCCGCCCGGCCCCGCTTCGTAGTCTCCGGAGGTGGGAGGACCTTGGGCGTGAGCTTTTCTTCGACCGCCGATACGGCGCTCACCCCCCGATGGCTCGAGAAGCTGAGGAAGCCGGCGGAGAAGGTCCTCGGACTGGAGGTCCGGGTCCGTGACGCCTGAGAGCCCCCTGCCGCCCCACGGCTACCCGGGCCGCCTGCTAGTCTTCGAAGGGCTCGATGGCAGCGGGAAGTCGACGCAGGCCGCGCTGCTCGGGAAGTGGCTCCAGTCCCAGGGGTACCGGGTGTTCTTCACCGAGTGGAACTCGTCGGACCTGACCGCGAGCACGATCCGCCGCGGCAAGAAGAAGGGCCTGCTCACGCCGACCACCTTCAGCCTCCTGCACGCCACCGACTTCGCCGACCGGTTCGACCGGAAGATCCTGCCGCCGCTCCGCGCCGGCTACCTCGTCGTCTGCGACCGGTACGCGTTCACCGCGTTCGTGCGCGACCAGGCCCGCGGCTGCGACCCCGCCTGGGTCCGGAACATCTACTCGTTCGCGCCGCGGCCGGACCGCGTGTTCTACTTCCGCGTTCCGGTCGCCGTCTCCCTGCAGCGCAAGATCGCCTCCCGGCTCAAGATCAACTACTACGAGGCCGGCATGGACCTGGGGCTCTCCGACGACCTCACCGAAAGCTACGAGCGGTTCCAGACGCGCTTGAAGCGCGAGTACGAACGGCTCGCCGAGACCGACGCGTTCACGGTGATCGACTCGACCCGGGCGGTCGAGCAGATCCAGCGGGACCTGCGCCAGGACATCCGGCCGCTGCTCGAGGATTTCCCGACGGGGGAGCGTCTCATGCATGACGGATAGGACGTACGGGACGAAGCTCCCTGGCCTCCCGGAGAACGACCTCCCGGGGAAGCTCATCGTGGTGGAGGGCGCCGACGGCTCCGGGCGGACCACCGAGGTGGCGCTCTTGAAGGAGTGGCTCGAGATCGAGGGCCACGCCGTCGTCGACACCGGGCTCCGCCGCTCCGACCTCGTGAGCGGCGAGATCGACCGGGCGAAGCAGGGCCACACGCTCGGCGCCACCACGATGGCGCTGCTCTACTCCGTCGACTTCGCGGACCAGCTCGAGAACAAGATCGTGCCGGCGCTCGCCGCGGGCTCGACCGTGCTCGCCGACCGCTACATCTACACGCTCATGGCGCGGGCGATCGTGCGCGGCGCCTCCCGGGAATGGGCGCGGGAGCTCTACGGCTACGCGCTCCGCCCGGACCTGGTCGTCTTCCTGGACGCCCGGCCCGTGATCCTGCTCCACCGGGCGATCGGGAAGTACGGGTCGCTCGACTACTGGGAGTCGGGGATGGACCTCTCGCTCTCCCGGGACCTCTTCGAGAGCTTCTTCCTCTACCAGGACCGGCTGTCGAAGGAGTTCGGCTGGATGCGCGACGAGTACGGCTTCCACTGGGTCGACGCGAACCGCGCCCCCAGCCAGGTCCACCAGGACGTCCAGCGCCTGGTCGCGCCGCTGTACGGCGCGAAGCCGCCCGCGGCCCGGGCCGCTAGTCCCGGGCGGCGGCGAGCTGCTTCCGCGTGAGCGCCCAGACGAGGCGCGCGGCGCCGGGGCGCACCGCGGCCGGGAACTCGAGCAGGACCGCGCCCGCCTTCGTGAGGCGGACGACCGAGACCCCCTCCCCCACGAGCGCGAGCCCGACGAACTCGGCGAGCGTGGGCTCGTGGCCCACCAGCACGACCGTTTCTCTCGCGCGCGCCTCGGCGGCGAGCCGGTCGAGGATCGGTTGTGCGCGCTCGCCGGTCGCGAGCTCCGGCCAGGTCTCGAGCGGGGGCTCGGGGTCGAGCTCCCCGCGCAAGAGCTCCGCGGTCTTCCGCGCGCGCACCGCCGCGCTGCTCGCGAGCCGGTCCACCCGCTCTAGGTGACGGACGAGACCGCGCGCGGCGCGGCGGGTCTGGGTCACCCCTTTCGGGCGGAGCGGCCGCTTCGCGTCGTCCGGCCAGCGGGCCGCGTCCCGCGCCTCCGCGGGGCCGTGCCGCATCACGACCACGAGGAGCGGGTTCGAGATCTCACGTCGGGCCACGCCGGGTCCCCTCCGGGGGACGGAACCGAGTCGTGGGACGGGAAAACCCCTGCGCGGGGCGCGCGTTGGGGCTCACGCGGCCGGCACCGCGAGTCGGCGGCCGCTCCCGCGCGGCTCGGGCACGGCGAGCGGCAGGCTCCGGTCGAGCACCACCTGGGCGATGTCCTCGCTGTAGGCGATCGTGCGGCCGATCGACTCCAGGATGCGGCCGATCGCCGCCGCGGTCGCGGGCGGCATCGTGCCGCCCTCGACGGCCGGGAGGAGCCGGTCGGCGAGCGCGCGGCCGGAGGCCATCAGCGCCTCCCCCGTGTCGAGGAGCTCGTTCGCGTGGGCGCCGTCGGACGCGGCCAGCACGCCTTCGAGATGCTGCATCGCCTGCCCGTGGAACTGCTTCAGCGAGGTGAGCGGTCCCACTGACTGCGGGAGATCGACCAGTCGGCGACCCGCCTCGCCGAGGACGACCGCGTGGTCGGAGATCCGCTCGAGGCTCCGGGCGATCATGAACGGGCCGAGCACGCTGGCCGCCGAGGTGTCCGGCGAGAGGGTCGCGAGGCGCTGGATGTACCACGCCTCCCGGTCGATCTCGTCGTCGCGCCGCTCCCACGCCCCGTCCTCGAGGAAGGGGAGGCGCGACCAGCTCTCGACCGCGTCGCGGTGGAACTCCACCACGAGCCGCCCCATCCGCGCGATTCGCTGGGGCAGCGGCACCGGGTTCTCGAAGGCGAGGTCGCGGAGCCGCACGACCCCCGGCTCCTCCGAGACGATCTCGGGCTGGCGCGTCCGGCGGCAGAACGACCGGATCACTTCGCGGGTCGCCGGGCGCAGCGCGGGCCGCTCGCGGAGCACGAACTCTCGGGCCCCCGCGAGGTAGGCGCCGAGCAGGCGTCGGAAGATGTGCTCCGGCGGTTCGCCGGGGCGGACGGTGAGCGTGGCGGTCCAGGCGCGGGCGGGCTCCGGGACGACCGGTGCGGGCCGGACGGACGGGCGATCGGTCGTGCGAGCGGGGCGCCGTGGCCCCCGGGACGGTTCGGTTCGGTGCATACGAGCACGACGAGGCGTCGCGCCGCATATATAGAATATCAATTGAGACTATACTCGAAAATATAGGTATATTGGCGTCTCCGAACTCGCCGGTCAGAACCGCATTCGACGGACCGCGGGGACGGCGGCCGCGAGGAGGGCGGCGCCCAGAAAGCCCGCGCCGACGACGAAGAGCAGGGTCCCGAGCGGCAGCCGGGCGGAGATCGAGCCGATCGCGAGGACCGCCGCCGTCCCGGTGA
>JASHYV010000161.1 GCA_030064695.1 Thermoplasmata archaeon | reverse complement strand
CGGAGCGGCTCGCGCGGTCGCGCGTCGCCGGACTCGAACTCGCGCTCCTGGGCGGCCAGCGCGAGCGCCGCCCGAAGCTGCTCTCCCCGGAACGGCTTGCGGATGTAGTCGAACGCGCCGTCCTTCATGGCCGCGAGCGCGGTCTCGACGGTCGCGAAGCCCGTGATCAGGATCACGAGCGTCCGGGGCCATCGGGCGCGCACCTCGCGCAGCAGTTCGAGTCCGCTGCGGCGGGGCATCTTGAGGTCGGTGAGCACCACATCGAACTCCGCGGCCTCCAGCTCCTCGAGCGCCTTCGGGACGTTCGCCGCGATCGCCACCGCGTGCCCGTCCTCCCGAAGCAGGTCCCCGAGCTCCTCCCGGAAGACCGCATCGTCGTCGACCACGAGCACCCGCACGGACGCGCGACCGGCCCGAGCGATTTAGCAGTTGTCCGGGGGCCGCGGATCGGCCCCCGGTGCGAAGGGGTTGGTTCCGGTCCCGACCGCGCGCCTACGGGGCCCCCGCCGGACCCGACCCGAGGTGCCCCGGGAGGGTGGTGCCGAAGTACCAGAAGGCCGCGATCGCCGCCAGCGCCGCGAAGATGGGGAGCCCCAGGATCAAGAGCTGGACGATCTTCGGGACCCGGTAGGAGACCGGCTCGGCGTCCGCCTCAGGGGCCGCTTCCGCCGACCCAGCGCCCGGGACGACGGGCTGGACCGCCCGGTTCCCGAGCCGCTGCGACTGGGCCGCCCCCTCGCGCTCGCCCGCCGGACGAGGAGCCCGGTGGCCGGACGAGAACGGCACCTTTCCGGAGTCGACCGCGCCGAGGTAGTAGTCCACGACCACCGTCGCCGGGAACACCGCGATGCCCGTCGCTCCGAACGCGAGGTACATCAGCAGCGTGTCCAGCGGGTCCTTCGTGAAGGCCGGAGTCGCGGTGTACCCGGTGTAGCCGTAGAACATCACGACGGCGCCGGCGATCAGGGCGAGGAGGCCGAAGTACTGGAGCTTGGCCTGCGCGTAGACCGAGACGGCGTACGCCAGGAGAACGACCCCGAGCAGGAGGAGCGGGTCGAAGAAGAAGATGTTGTAGCCGCCCAGTCCGTCCGACGTCAGGAACGGCCACGTCATCTCCCCCCACAGGGCGATCGCGAGCGTCACGACCCCCGTCGCGCCGAGCGGGACCGCGGCGCCCTTCAGGATCGCTCGCAGGCCGTGGGCATCGTTCTGCCGGATCGCCCACCACGCTCGGAGCCCCGCATAGGCGCACAGGGCCGCGACGAACGCGATGAGGACCTCGACCAGGGCCAGGTTGTCGATGAACGCGGTAAAGCTCATCGTCGTCTCCCGAGGCGCCTAGGCCCCTCCGGCGGACTGCGGGCTCGTTCGGGTCGCTGCCTCGTTTCTCGTCTCTTCGGGGATCGGCATGGGCCTCACCGGTCACCCCTGTCGGGTTCACGCTACTTAGACCGTCCATCAACGCGAGTTGACGGCGGGCCCACCCGAGGCGGCCGACGTCGACGGCGGCGAGGGCGCGTCACGATGGGGCGGGGGTAGGGCGGGATCGGAGGGGCAGCGTGACGATGAACTGGGCGCCCTCGCCCGGGGCGTTCCGGGCCAGGATCGATCCATGGTGCGCCTGCACGATTCCTAGACAGACCGCCAGCCCGAGCCCGGTCCCCTTGCCCTCCCCCTTGGTGGTGAAGAACGGTTCGAAGATGTGGCCGAGCACGCGGTCCGGGATCCCCGGCCCGTGGTCCGTCACCCGGAGTTGACCCCGTCCGGCCTCGCGGCGTACCTCGATCCGGATCAGTCCCCGGCCCTCCTGGGCGTCGTAGGCGTTGTTCAGGATGTTCGTGACCACTTGGACCAGCTGGCCCCGGTCGCCGGCCACCGGCGCGCCCTCGGGATCGTACTGCTCGACGATCTCGACGTCCGGGGACTGCTTCCCCTTCAGGAAGGCGACCGAGGACTGCGCGACCTCGACAAGATCGACCTCGGCGACCTTGGGCTCCTCCCGCCGGGCGAAGTCGAGCAGGCTCCGGACGATGCGGGCGGCGGCGTCGACCTGCTCGGTCAGCGTATCCAACCGGGCGGCCAGCTCCGGGTCCGACGTCCGCCGCCGGATGCTCTCGGCGATCAGCATCACGTTCGCCAGGGGCGTGTTGATCTCGTGCGCCACCCCTGCGGCCAGCTCGCCGACCGACGTGAGGCGGTCGGCATGGGCGGCGCGCAGCTCCCACTGCCGCTGCTCGCTGCGGTCCACGGCGACGCCCAGGTAGTGGGTCACCGCGCCCTGCGGGTCCCGGATCGCGGTGATCGAGAGGAGCACCGGACGTTCGACGCCCCGGCGGTCCCGGTTCAGCAGCTCGCCGGACCAGTATCCTCGCGCCGGGTCCTTGAGGTCGGACCACATCTGCTCGTACACCTCGGCCGGGGTGGAGCGACTCCGTACGAGGTTCGGCTTCCGCCCGATGCACTCGGTCCGGGAGTAGCCGTAGATCTGCTCGTAGGCCGGGTTCACGTCGACCATGATGCCGCTCGCGTCCGTGAGCTGGATCGCGTTCGTGGAGCCGCGGAACGACTCGTAGAACAGTCGCGCCCGGTCCGACTGCTCGGCCCGGTCCGTCACGTCCCGGACGAGCAGCAGGACTCGGGGTTCCGGCCCCGTCCCCTCCGGGAGCGGTCGGACGTCCACGTCCAGGAACACGCCCCGCGGTCCGCCACGGTACCGGGCCCGGATCGAACGGAAGCTCGAGGGCCGGCCCTCACGCAGTCCGGCGTCCACCGCGTCCCGGATCGGCGCCGACCAGCTGCCCTCGGTCTCGGAGAGCTCGTGGAAGTTCCGACCCACGATCTCCGTCGACCGCCCGGTCGTCGCAAAGTAGGCCGGATTGGCCCATCGCACCACTCCGGGTGCGGCGATGAGCGCGAGCCCCACGGGGGCCGTCTCCAGGACGAGGGCCTCGAGATCAGGGGGGAGCTCGCCGTCCGGCATGATCGCGAGGCGGCGGAGACCGCTCCGCGGCGTATGTGCCTGTCGGAGCCCGGGAGCGGCACGGACGAAGCGAGGTGCGACTCGGTCGCGGCCCCTATCAACTCGACTTGACGAGCCGAATATAGCCGAGCGGCCGGCTCGTCCGACCCGATGGCTCCGGAGGTCCTCGTCGTGGGCGAGACGCCGAGCCTCGGGCGAGCCATCGTGGACCTCCTCGAGGCGGGCGGCATTCGTACGGCCTTCGTGCTCGATGCCCGGGAGGCGAAGGGGAGCTTCGCTGCCGTGGTCGCCGCCTGCAACGCGGCCTACTGCGACACCCTGCGGGCCTGGCTCCGGGGGGAGCTCCCGCCGTCGCCCTTGGTCCTCGTCGGCAGCCGCGACCCCGTAGGCCGCTCGCTCCCCGAAGCGCACCTCGTCGACCTCCCGTTGAAACCCGAGAGCTTCGTCTCCCTCGTGCGATCCATGCTGTGAGCGAGTCCTCGGGCTGGCCCGCACCTCCTCTGCGTCCCACCCGCTGCAGGTCCTCCGCCCGGTCCCGACCCCGTTCCCGCCGGGGTCCCGGTCCGATGCGGCGTGAAGCGAAATTCACGCGTCGAACATCTATCCGGTAGGCCGGTCCCCGATCGAGGGAGTGGAGATGGCCGCGACGAGTCCGAAGCTGAAGCGGGAAGTGAGCCTCCTCGGTTTGACCTCGATCACGGTGGGCGGGATCATCGGTTCCGGGATCTTCGCCCTCGCGGCGACGATGGGTTCCGTGGCGGGCCCGGCCGCGGTGGTGGCGCTCGCGCTGCTGGGCGTGGTCGTGATCCTGATGGCGCTGCCGTACGCGGAACTGGGGGCCGCCTACCCCATCACGGGGGGCCCCTATTCGCTGCCGCGTCGGGCGCTCGGCAATTTCGCCGGATTCATGCTCGGTTGGGGCTACTTCCTCTACGCCTTCATCGGAACGGCGGCGATCATCGACGTCTTCGTCGAGTATCTCGGCACGTACTGGGGGGCCCTGATCACGGTCAACAGCTCCGGCGTGCTCTCCGTCACCTGGCTCGGAGTCGGGATCGCGCTCGTGATGCTCGCGGGCTACACGATCCTCAACATCGTGGGCATCAAGTGGGGCAGCGCCTTCGCGGTGGTGACGACCTTCTCCAAGATCATCCCGCTCGTGCTGTTCGGGCTGATCGGCCTGCTCCTGATCCGGGTCGGGAACTTCTCGGCCTTCGGCTTCTCGCCGTTCGGATGGGCCGGCGT
>JASHYV010000160.1 GCA_030064695.1 Thermoplasmata archaeon | reverse complement strand
TTCGCCGGGATGCCGGGCTTTCCCGGCGACCCGCCCTTCTCCACCGCGCCCGAGCACAGCCTCGCGCGCGGCGACGCGTACAACGTGTCCCGGGTGGAGCTGGGCTCGCACGCGGGGACCCACGTCGACCCGCCGCTCCACTTCCTCCCCCAGGGCGCCGGAGCCGACCGGCTCGACCTCGACGTGCTGAACGGTCCGTGCGTCGTGGTGGCGGTCGACCCGGCCCGACGGTCGATCGGCGCCGCCGACGTGGCTGACGTACCGAAGCTCGCGACCCGAGTGCTGTTTCGGACGGCCAACTCGGCTCGTTGGTCGAAGCAGCTCGCGTTCTTCTCCGACTACGTGGCGCTCGCGCCGGACGGGGCCCGTTCCCTCCTGGAGCGGGGCGTCCGGCTGGTGGGGATCGACTCCCTCTCCATCGAGTCGGACCCGTCGGGCACCTATCCGGTGCACCACCTGCTCCTCGGCGCCGGAGTGCTGATCGTGGAGGGCCTTCTGCTGGATGGGATCGCGCCCGGCCCCTACGAGCTCGAGTGCGGGCCGCTCAAGATCCGCGACGGGGACGGCGCCCCGGCGCGGGTGGTCCTCCGTTCGGCTTAGTCGCGCTCGTCCGGCGGCAGCAGGTCGGGAATGCCGTCCTCGATCGGATAGTCGACGTGACAGTGGGCGCACGAGAGCGTGCCCCGGACGATCTCGTCCTTCTGCTGCTCCGTCACCTTCAGCGTGAGTTCGCCCCGGCAGACCGGGCAACGCAACAGGTCCATGAGGTCGGGCCTCATCGGCCGCCCCCTTCGACGATGCCGTAGCCGATCAGTCGCCAGGCGTTGATGCGGCGCGAGATGGCGACCCGGCTCCCCGGGAACACCGTCACCGACCGGTTGAGCGAGAGCTCGACGTCGTCGCCCCGCGCGCTCGTGACCTTACCGCTTGCGATCGTCGTGCCGACGGTGATCGCGAGCACCTCGCTCGTCCGGATCTTCTCGACCTTGATCTCGCGCTGCGCGCCGAGCACCCGATCGAGCAGCGTCGCCTTGAGACGGATCTTCTGGCTGACAGGCGGCAGCGTCCCGGCCGTCCCGACGAGCCGGCCGGTGAGCCCGTCGCCCTTCGCGAGCGCCGGGTCGAGGCTCGTTCCGACCGCCGCGAGGCCCCCGGGCCGGAGCTCGTCCCACTCCTGCCCGCCCGAGACGATGGAGGTGATCTTCGTGCGCAGGGACTCGGCGTGCCCGTTCGCGCCCGCGGCCACGCCGGGCCGGATCTCGATCTCCTCGCCGAGCTTGAGCCGTCCCTGCAGCAACGAGCCGCCCAGCACGCCGCCGCGGAGCTCCTTCGGCCGGGTCCCGGGCCGGTTGATGTCGAACGAGCGGGCGACGTACATGAGCGGGGGCTTCGCCGGATCCCGCTGGGGCGTGGGGATCGTGGAGTTGATCGCCTCGATGAGCGCGTCGATGTTGACGCGGTGGTTCGCGCTGATGGGCACGATGGGGGCACCCGCGATCGGCGAGCTCTTCAGGAACTCGACGATCTCCCGGTGGTTCTCCTCCGCCTGCTCGCTCGAGACGAGGTCGATCTTGTTCTGGGCCACGACGACCCGCTTCACCCCGATGATGTCGAGCGCGTAGAGGTGCTCCCGGGTCTGCGGCTGCGGCACGTGTTCGTTCGCCGCAACGAGCAGGAGCGCGCCGTCCATGATCGCGGCGCCGGAGAGCATCGTCTCCATGAGCGTCTCGTGGCCGGGCGCGTCGACGAACGAGACGGCGCGCAGGAACTTCGCCTCCTTCCCGTCGGCGCACTTGGGGTCCACCGAGTAGCAGCCGGGGGCGTCGACGCCCGGACACTGGTAGAACGCCGCGTCGGCGTAGCCGAGCTTGATCGAGATGCCGCGCTTCAGCTCCTCGGAGTGGCGGTCGGTCCACTCGCTGGTCAACGCCTGGGTGAGGGTGGTCTTCCCGTGGTCGACGTGCCCGACGAGGCCGATGTTGACTTCGGGTTGCCGGGGGACCTTCATGACGCGGCGAACAGCTCCGCGAGGGGCTTCGGGCCCCGCTGATCGACGACGAGGTTGATCTGCACCGTATCCTCGCTGATCGTGTTTCCGCGGAACGTTCGTCGCTTGCGCATCCCGTCGCGGGGCGCGTGGAAACCGAACCCGTCGCCGACGTAGAGCCGGGTCTGCCGCGCGCCCGGGAAGTCCGGTCGGAGCGGGAAGCCGCTCTTGTCCGTCCCTCCGGTGATCCGGAACGTGTAGCCGCCGGCCCCGATCAGCTCGCCGCCGATCGTTTCGCCGATCCGCTTCCCGAGGAAGCCGGCGGCCTGCGGGTCACCCACCGTGCGCGCGATCGACTTCGCGCGCTCGGAGATGACGAGCTTGTACTCGACCATTCTCTCCTCGAAAGGCGGGCGCGCCAGTCGACCGTTATTTAAAGAGCTTTGCGGGCCGAGAGGTCGCCGGCCGGGGGCGCCGGGGCCCGTCCGGCGGCCGGAGCGAGGTCCGAGCCCGTGCACGCCAGCGTGCCGTTGTCGTGGGCGGTCACCGCCCCCGTGGCCGCCGCGACGGTGGCGTTGAAGTAGTACCCGAGGCCCGTCGAGGCGTCGAAGCCGCAGGTCGTGTACTCGACGTGCCAGACCGGGAGGCTCGAGACGAAGGCGTCGATCCCGGGGGTGATCTCGAACGCCTCGAACGCGTCCGGGTGCGCGGCCAGCCACGCGGCGCCGCCGGCCAGGCTGACGTTCGCCTGGACGACCGGGGAGTCCACCACGGTCGATGAGGTGAGCGGCGCCGCGAACAGGAGCGCGGCCCGGCACTCGGTGCCCGTGAGGGTTCCCAGCGGGCTCGCGGCGGTGCCGTTGACCGCGACGATGAGCGCGGCGCCCGAGGAGTTCGAGAATCCGAAGATCCAGTAGGCGGCCGAACCCCCGGAGACGGAAGCGGGCGTGTCGCTGAGCTGCAGCGTCGGCGGCGTCCCGCCGAACCAGTCGATCGAGCAGTTCGCGACGGACGCCAACTCCGCCGTCAGGTTCGAGCCCGGGATCGACACGTTCGTGAGCAGTCGCAACCCGCTCGCGAAGATCGGGGACCAACTGCCGCCGGAGACGCCTCGGGCCGCCGACGTCGCCGTTGCGAGCGCGCCGCGATAGGTGGGATACGGCGAACCCGGGGTCGTGGCGGGAGCCGGAGCGAAGGCGCCTGAGAGCGCAAGGACGGAGATCACGACCGCCGCCACGACGACGACGGTGGCCCCGACCAGGAGCCAGCGTCGGCGGGACGCACGTCCGCTCGGCGGGGCGGGCGCGGAGGCGGGCTCGCTCATCGGGGTCTCCGCTGTCTTCGACGCCGCTCGCGACTTAAAGACCGCCGGGGGCCGGATCCACCGCTCGGAGAATCGGCCTTAAGAGGGGGGCCGCACGTCGCATCCCGGTCGGCGGGCGGAGCCGTGTCGGAACTCGAGACCGGACTCCTCCTGGCCGGGATCGCGCTCCTGCTCGGAGGCTTCGCGTACGCGACGGCGTCCGACCTTCGCACTCGGGAGGTGGCCGACGGACTCTGGCAGGCCCTCACGTCGGCGGGCCTCGTGTTGGGCGCCATCGCGGCCGCTCCGGGCGGTGGGGTCCCGGTCGCGATCTGGGTCCTCGTGGGCCTGTTCGCCCTGCAGCACATGTTCGCCTGGGACAGTCATCTGGGCGAGTTCGGGAAGCGGTACGCCGACCTGCTCGAGGGGATCCTCTACGCGGGGGTGGTCGTGTTCGTGATCCTCGCGGCCTGGCGGCTCGGGATCGGATCGGACGCGGTGCCGTACTCGGCGATCGCCCTCCTCGCGACCCTCCTCTTCGCCCGGGCCCTGTTCCAGGCCGGCGTGCTCTACGGAGGCGCGGATGCGAAGGCGCTGATGGTCGCCGGGATCCTCGTGCCCACCTTCGCGGCCGCTCCGGTGAGTCCTACGGCCGCGGTCGCGACGCTCACGGCGCTGCTGCCGTTCTCGGTCAATCTCCTGATGGACGCCGCGCTGGCCTCGATCGCGATCCCGATCGCCCTCGCGCTGCGCAACATCGCGCGGCACGAGTTCTCGTTCCCGCGGGGCTTCACCGGCTACTCGCTGCCCGTCGCGGAGCTGCCCGATCGGTTCGTGTGGGTGCGGGACCCGGCGGCCGGCGACGTGCGCCCGGAGGAGGCGGAGATCGAGTCCTCGGAGGGCGATCGTCGCCTTCGCGTCCGGATCGCGGCGAAGCTGCAGAGCCAGGGGATCGATCGAGCTTGGGTGACCCCGCAGATCCCGTTCCTGGTGCTCCTCACCGCGGGCGCGCTGCTGGCGCTCCTCGCCGGGAATCTGGTGCTCGATCTCCTCGCGGTCGTCTGACGGCGCGCGACCGAGCGAAAGCTTTTTTCCGCGGGCCCCGTCGGAGCCTCGAGGGACTCCCGTGGCGCGAACGACCGACGCGACCCCGATCCGGGTCCTGATCGCGAAGCCCGGGCTCGACGGCCACGACCGCGGCGCGAAGGTCGTCGCGCGGGCGCTGCGCGACGCGGGGATGGAGGTCATCTACGCGGGGCTCCGGCAGACCCCGGAGGAGATCGTCCGGGCGGCGATCGAGGAGGATGTGGACCTCATCGGGCTGTCGATCCTCTCCGGGGCCCACATGGCGCTCTTCCCGCGGATCCTGAAGCTCCTCAAGGACGAGCGGGCCGGGTCGATCCCGGTCTTCGCGGGCGGCATCATCCCCGACGAGGACGCCCGGCG
>JASHYV010000159.1 GCA_030064695.1 Thermoplasmata archaeon | reverse complement strand
CCGCGGCCTGATGTCGGCCCTTCCGCCGGTCGGTCCACCGCGGCCCGCCCGCTTCGACACGCCGAACGACCTCCTCGCGGCCGCGAAGACCGTGACGATCGACGGCGAGGTCGGCGACCTGAAGCGCGAGGACGACCGGCTCCAGACCGAGGCGAAGGGGCTCGACGAGACGCTCGAGCTGCTCGGGAAGATCGCGTTCTATCCGGACCGTCTCAGCCTGCTCCGCTCGACCCGGTACCTCGCGTTCCTCGCCGAGGGGGACCCCGAGGCGCTCGCCCTGGTACGGTCCACCCTCCCGGCCGAGGCCAACGCCCAGTTCCTCTTCGATCGCGCCGGTGAGCCCGCCCGTTCCCTGGTCGTCCTCGCGACCCCGGGCGCGGACGCGCTTTCGCGGACGGCGCAGGCGAACGGGGTCCGCCTCACCGCGATCCCGCCCCTCGCCGGCACCGTGGCCGAGGAGCAGGCCACCGCCTCGGCCCGGCGGGACGCGATCGCGCGTCGCCGCGGCGAGATCGCGGACCGGCTCCGCGCGATCTCCGCGCAGTGGTACACGCTGGTGGCGGCGATCGACGAGGCGCTCACGATCCAGAACCGGAAGTACGAGGTGGTCACGAAGCTCGGCGCGGGCCAGGCGTTCTTCGCCCTCGAGGCCTGGGTCCCGGCGCGGGACACGAGCCGCCTCGAGACCGTGGTCGACCGGGCCACCGGCGGCCGCGTCTACTTCTACACGGTCCCGACCGACGAGGAGCCCCCGACCCTGATGACGAACCCGAAGGGGATCTCGCGCTTCGAGTTCTTCATCCGGTTCTACTCGCTGCCGCAGGCGGACGAGTGGGATCCCACGCTCGTCTTCGCGATCGTCTTCCCGCTGTTCTTCGCGCTCATGCTCGGCGACTGGGGCTACGGCCTCACGATCCTGCTGATCTGCATCTGGATGATCCGCGGCTTTCCCGGCGCCCGGCACCTGCCGCAGTTCGGCAAGACGTTCGTGAAGCGCATCATGGGCCCGAAAGGGATGCAGCAGCTCGCCTGGGCGCTGCTCCCCGGCTGCCTGCTCGCGATCGGGCTCGGCCTCTACTGGGACGAGTTCTTCGGCTACCACCTGTTCGGGGCGCTGGTCCACTACAACGCGCCGACGAACCTCCACTCCAACCCCGGCTACGTGGGGCTGCTGCTCCTCTTCGCCGGCTTCGTCGGGCTCGGGATGGTCACGCTCGGCTTCCTCTTCGGCCTCCTGAAGGAGTACTTCCACCACCACCGCCGCGGCGCCGTGGGCAAGCTGGGCGGCATCCTGTTCGCGTGGGGCGTCGCGTTCTTCGGGCTCTCGGTGATCCACCCGGTGACGCTCGGGCCGATCACCTCGGCCGGCGCCAACTTCGCGAGCCCGCTCTTCGACCTGTACCTCGCGCTGCTGGCGGCCGGCCTCGCGCTCCTGCTCCTCGCCGAGGGCGTGATGAACGGCGCGATGTCGATCATCGAGGTCGTGAGCCACATCCTCTCGTACACGCGGCTCGTCGGGATCCTGCTCGCGAGCATCATCCTCGCGCTCGTGATCAACTCGATCGGCGGGGGCCTCGTGCTGGGCGGCACGATCGTCGGCATCATCGCCGGCGCGGTGATCATCGTGATCGGCCAGTCGTTCAATGTGATCCTCGGCGTCTTCGAGCCCGGGATCCAGGGGGCGCGGCTCATCTTCGTCGAGTACTTCTCGAAGTTCTACACGGGCAACGGGAAGCCGTTCCGCCCGTTCGGAGCGGCGCGGACCCACACCGTCTCGTCGATCGGGCCGGACGGGCTCGCAACGGGACCGCTCGTCCAGGCGCCGCCGCGCTGAGGCCTCCGGCGGCTCACAGCCGGGGCGAGACGAGCAGCGGCTGGAGCCGCTCGGCGTCGAGCCCGTAGAGGCGGCCGAAGACGATCCGACGGAGGTCGCTGCGCTCGAGCTCGGCCCGGAGCAGGTAGGCGAAGATCACCGAGAGCGACAGCGGGTAGCTCCGCAGGCGCTTCAGCTCCGCCACGGCCCGGTCGCGCTCGAGCGCGACCTCGTAGCCGGTCAGGCTCTGCTGCTCCGTCCACTCCCGGTCCCCTTCGGCGATCGTCGGGAACCGGCCCGCGAGCCGCTCCGCGAGCTCGGGGACCCCGCGGCTCGCGTAGAGGTCGGGCGCCTGGCCGGCGGCGAGGGCGCCGCCCTCCAGCCAGCGGGACGTGACGACGTCGATCGGGAGCTCCGCCGCCTTCCCCTTCAGCAGGAGCAGCGCGTTCCGCTGGTCGATCTCGCTCTGCAGGAGCTGCCGGACGACCCACTCGTCGCCCTGGAAGAACCGGGCCGACGCGAGGGCGCGCTGATAGTACTCCCGGTCCAGCGCGTGGAGGATCGGGAAGATGTCGTGGGAACGCTCGAACGCCTCGAGGTAGGGCAGGATCGTCGCGCCGTAGCCAAACTTCACCAGCGCGGTGACCGTCGCCTCGACCGTCGGCTGCTGGAGGAGGAGGCGGACGTCGTCGAACGTCATCACGCCGGCGTAGAGCCCCGCCGGGATGTCCCGGCTCGAGACCAGGTGGTCCTCGGTCTCGCTCACGGGCCGGCCCTGCGCCTTCGCGGAGAGGATCAGCTCGACGTTCTGGAGGTCCCACCGGGTGAGGTACGCGCCGACGACACCCCGGCCGGCGAACGGCGTCGCCTCGTAGGCGTGGCGGTTCCGGCGGACGAACGTCCGGTTGATCGCGGTCTCGAGGAGCGCGGGCCCGCTGTACGTGGCGCGGGCGCGCTCGAGATCCGGCGTGTAGGCGGTGCCGTCGAGCCGCTTCGCGACGTCGCCGGCGTCCTTCGCGGCGAGCAGCTGCGGGTACAGCTCGTTCGGCAGGAACGCCGGGAAGTCCGGCTTCAAGCGACCCAGCGAGATCGCATACGGGGAGGACGCCACCGCTCCCTCCTAGCTGAGGAGCTCGCGGACCCGGTCCTCGCGCAGGCGGAGCAGCTCGTCGAACGAGAGGTTGAGCCGGCGGTTCCCGTCGGGCGTCTCGGCCACGAGTCCGCCCAGGATCGCCCTCGGCGTGGGATCGAACGACTTGCCCGCGACCTTCTGGAGCAGCGCGGCGTCCTCGGCGCGTCCGCTCACTCGCGCCTTGCCGCCGAGGGCGTCGGTCGCGACCTGGACCATCCGCTTCAGCACGGCCGGATAGGCGGCCCCTCTCGTGTACTGCCGCAGCAGGTCCCGGGTCTCGCCGATCGCCTCCGTGAGGCGGGCCTCCCGGGCCTCGTAGAGCAGCTTGCGGCTCTGGAGCTTCGCCGCCGCGATCCGCTGGGCGCGCTCGCGGGCGACCTCGGTCTCGGTGGCGGCCTTCGCCTGGGCGCGCACTTCCGCGACCCGGCGGTCCCGGTCGGCGGCGAGCCGGGCCGTCTCCTCGACGGTCCGTTCCCGGATCGCGGCCTCTTCGGCCTCGCCGTGGCGGCGAATCTCGTCGACGAGGCTCTCCAGGCTCATGGCCGTGCGGCCGGGCTCAGAGGATGTTGAGCAACAGGATGATGCCCAGCACGAACCCGATGATCCAGAGCGTTTCGGGAATCACGAAGAAAAACAAGACCTGGCCGAACTTCTCGGGCTTCTCGGCGATGATCCCCATGCCCGAGGCGCCGATGCCGCTCTGGGCCATGCCGGTGCCGATGAGACCCCCGGCGATCGAGATTCCGGCGGCGATCGTGACGAGGCCCTGGGCTTCCGTGACGACCATGAGCGAACCCGCGGGCCCGACCCACGTTGGGTATATAACCCGAGCCGTGAGCGAAAGGGGTTTTTCCGAGGGCGGAGCGCCCGACGGCGCTCAGTCCGCCGCCGTGGACGACGCGTCGTCGTCCCCGTCCGCGGAGCGCTCCTCGTCGAGCCCGCGGGCCGTGCCGAACGCCCCGACCCAGGCGACGACGCCGAGAAGGTAGGCGGAGGCGCAGACCAAGCAGAGTGCGCCGATCAGCACGAGCTCGACGTAGAGCAGGTACGCCGACAGCGCCACGCCCGCCGTCGTGAGGACCACGAGCCCCCACGCCCAGGTCGCGGAGGCGGGGCGCTTCTCGCCGATCCCCGCGACCACAAGGATCGCCACGAAGCCCCCGATCCCCCACGCGTAGTCCGGGACCCCGAGCGTCGTCGTGCGGCCGCTGTTGTCGACGGCGGCGCAGGAGAAGAACGAGCTCACCGAGCAGATGTTCCGCAGGGCGACGTCGAAGAACTCGGCGGCCGCGAAGAGCGCGACGACCAGGCCCAGCCCCGCGGCGAAGAACACGACCGACCGCCAGGCACGGACCTGCATCGCGCTAGATCTGATTCAGATCGCCGTTCACCAAGCTCGTCATCGCCGTCGTCCACTGGTGGCTAGCCGAGAGACCGGTGTTGGCGCTCAGGAACGAGCCGACCGTCGAATAGCCGTCGCTATGTATGACGAACGCGCAGATCCACGCCGCCTGTCCTTGCACCACCGACCATGGCGTGCCAGTCTCGTCCAGTACGTCGTTCGCGACGGTGTTCACCCCGGTGCCGGCGTACGAGGACAGGTCGGACGGCGAGATGATCGTCGAGCCGCCGTGCACATAGATGCCGTTGATGACGAGGAACGGGATCGAGCCCCCGGAGTAGGCCGAGACGTACGCCGCCTGGACGCAGTTCGAGGTGCCGGGGAACGTGTTGGGCACCCCGGTCGTGGAGTTCCAGAAGTACTCCGAGACCTGGTAGGAGAGGGCGGGGGAATTCACCTGTAAGTTCGCCAGCACTACTTCTGGTGTGCTTGGATAGACGTCGTTGGGATTGGAATACATGAACATCGCACCTGGTATACCGTTGATACCGCCACCGAAATTCAACTGGAACTCGGTGAGCGCCTTCCACATCGCCCAACTGCTGGCGGAGCAGTAGGGGCACCAGGTCGCCCCGTAGAAGTAGAAGACCGGCACGCCACCCTCCTGCCACGCCTTCGCCGACGCCGTCCCCCAGCCCGAGGCCGGGTTGCTGCCTAGGGCGGGCGGGAGATACGGGCAGCCGAAGAGCGTGTAGCCGGCGAGGCCGATCACACCCGAGATTACCAGCCCAAGGACGACCCCGTAGGTCACGGTCTTCTTGAGCGGCTCGCTCCAGCGGGGCCCCGCCGAGCGCCAGAGACCGAAGAGCAGCACGAAGGCCGAAGTGGCGAAGGCGAGGGCGAGGTACGGCTCCCAGGCCAGGACGACGCCCACGGGCGAGGGCGCGAGGTAGGCGAGCAGGGTCCATAGGCCGAAGATCGGCGTGGCCAGGTAGCCGACCCGGATGAGCGTCCACTTCCGCTCCTTCGCCTCCTTCTCCCTCTTGCTGGGGGCGGTGGTCCCGGTCTCGCCGGTGCGATTCTGCCGGGACTTGCGACGGTGGTACAGCCCCCGCAGGGCTCGTCCCGGGTCGCGCACGGCGGAGTCGGCGTGGAAGGCGACCTTGGGGTCGGCTGCGATCTGGTCCCAGCCGTAGCCCTTCGAGCGGAGCTCCTCCACCCGATCCCAGTCGACCATCAATCCGGCCACCGGGCCGCTCCTTTTCCTCTTTTCCTCGCGTCGGTAGCCTGAGGCTCGCCGGTGGGCCGGGCGGTTTGGGCGCCTCCCATCGGCCTTTTACCCGGTACCAGGTGGGGGAGCCCGGATGCGGCTCACCTTCCTGGGGACGGCGGGCTCCTGGCCGACCAAGGAGCGGTCGACCAGCGCCATCGCCCTCGATCTCGAGCGGGAGCTCGTGCTGCTCGATTGCGGCGAGGGGACGCAGCGCCAGTTCTTCCAGTCCAGCGCGTCGTTCATGCGGGTGCGGCGGGTCTTCGTGACGCACTTCCACGGCGACCACTTCCTGGGGCTCCCCGGGCTCATCCAGAGCATGAGCCTCAACCATCGGACGGAGCCGCTCGACGTCTACGGGCCGTCCGACGCCGCCGAGATGGTCGGCCGGGTGCTCCGACTCGGCTACTTCACCTTGCGGTTCCCGGTCGAGATCCATCCGCTCGCGCCGGGGGACGAGGTGAAGCTCGAGGGCTACTCGGTCCGCACGGCGGCGGCGATCCACCCCGTGCCGGCGCTGGCCTACCGCGTCGAGGAAGACCCGAAGCGCGGCCGGTTCGACGGCGAGCGGGCGCGGAGCCTCGGTCTCCGGGGCCCGGACTTCGCGCGGTTGGAGGACGGAGAGCCGGTGCAGGTGGACGGGCGGCTCGTCCGCCCCGAGGACGTGATGGGCCCGCCCCGGGCGGGCCGGTCGGTGGTGTATTCCGGCGACACCGCCCCCTCCGATGCGATCCGCGACCTCGCGCACCGGGCGAACGTGCTGGTCCACGAGGCGACCTCCGCCCAGGATATCGAGGAGGAGGCGAACGTCTGGGGCCATTCGTCGACGCGGCAGGCGGCCGAGATCGCTCGGGCCGCCGAGGTCGGCGAGCTCCTCATGACCCACTTCTCCTCCCGCTACAAGGAGATCGAGCCGCTGGAGCGGGAGGCCCAGGCGGTCTTCCCCCGCTCCCGGG
>JASHYV010000158.1 GCA_030064695.1 Thermoplasmata archaeon | reverse complement strand
GAGCGGCGCCGGATGCCGACCCTCCCGTTCCGGCGCCCGGTCTCGCTCGCGCCGCGGCTCGCCCTTGCCGCCGCCAATCTGGCGCGGGTCCGGCCGGGGGACCGGGTTCTGGACCCTTTCCTCGGTACCGGAGCGCTGCTGGCCGAAGCCGGTCTGCTGGGGGCGCGGCTGCTCGGCATCGACCGGGACTCCGAGATGGTGCGCGGCGCGCTTCGGAACCTCGCGCACCTTGGGCTCGAGGCGGACGAACTGCGCGTCGGCGACGCGGGGGAGGTCGAGTTCGACGCCGCCCGCGGCCCGCTCGACGCCCTGCTGACGGACGTGCCGTACGGGCGCTCCTCCGGGACCGGCGGCGAGGAGGCCGCCGAAGTCGTGGGTCGGGTCGTGGGCCGCTGGGCGGATCGGATCCGCCCCGGCGGGCGCGCGGTGCTCGTCACGCCGGGAGGATACGAACCGATGCCCGCGTCCTGGGCGCTCCGCTTCCAACTCCCCGTGCGGGTCCACCGGAGCCTGACGCGGGAGTTCCGGGTCTACGAGCGCGCGGGCTAACTCCAGCTGGGCGCGAACGACGCGGTCGTGACCCCGGTGGACGACGGCTCGCAGAACTCGTTGACCACGAGGGAGACGACGGCGGACGCCGCCGGCGCGGGGCTCGAGAAGCTGACGAGCAGCGTGACCTGGTTGTCGCCCGAGGTCGACGGGAGGGTCACGTACTGCGACGCCGGGAGGGCGGCCGAGCCGCCCACGGCGGAGTACGTCGTGCCGTCCGGCAGACGGTACGTCCACGAGACGTTCGCGACCCAGACGTCGAACGCCGCGCCGGTGAGATACTCCGTTCCGTTGCCGGTCCGCACCGAGACGTTCGTCACCGAGGTCGAGAAGACGATGCCGTGCACCACGGGGTCCCCGTTCACCACCACCGTGGAGAAGTTCGCGGCGATCGCCATCCCGGGCGGAGGCTCCCCCGGGTACGAGATCGCGCTGGCCTGCGTCGAGACCACGCCCGCCGGCGTGGAGAGCGGCGTCACGACGAAGCCGGTGACCAGGACGCCGATCGCGAAGAGGCCCACCGCGTAGCGCTTCACGTCGAGCCGGCTGAAATCGTTGAGCGGCGGGGGATGGCGCACCCCCAGGAGCAGGATCAGGATCGCGAAGAAGAGCCAGCCCGTGTAGAATAACCCGAGGCCGAAGAGCAGGATCACGGCCGCGTAGCTGACGTACCGCACGCGGTCGCCGAAGAGCGCGCGGAAGACGTGGCCGCCGTCGAGCTGCCCGGCGGGGAGCAGGTTGATCGCGGTCACCAGGATCCCGACCCACCCGGCGAGCGCCAGCGGCGAGAGGCTGATGATCGAGGACGGGAAGAACAGGCTGAGACCGGCCCAGAAGAGCGAGGAGCCGAGCAGGAGGTTGCCGTAGTCGACGCCCAGGATCGAGGGACCGCAGTAGCTCAGCGGGACCGAAGGGGCGCTCGTCGAGAGATGGAGGCCCAGGAGCGCGATCGGGATCGAGGCCGCGAAGCCCGCCAGCGGTCCCGCGACGCCGACGTCGAAGAGCGCCTTCCGGTCCGGGAACGGTTGGCGGATCGAGATGAACGCCCCTAACGTGCCGAACAAGAGCGGCGGGGGCACCGGGATGAAGTACGGCAGCGACGCCTCGACGTGGTGGCGTCGGGCGAGCACGAAGTGGGCGAGCTCGTGGAGCCCGAGGATCGTCAGGACCGGCGCCGAGAAGTACAGCGCGCCGTAGGCGAAGTCCCCGAGCGAGAGGGAGCTCCCGCCCACGTACGCGAGCCAGATGAGCGCGCCGGCGAAGGTGGTCGTCGCGACGGTGCCCGCGAGGAGGAGCAGGTTCACCCAGCTGCGGAACGGCTTCACCGTCGGGCGTCGCACGATCTCGAGGAAGTCCTCGCCGGACTGCCGGCGGAGGAGGGGGACGTACTGGAGCGTCCAGAGCTCCTGCCTCAGCTCGTCGAACTTCGCGTCGAGCGTCGTCGGGTCGGCGTGGATCGCGAACAGCACCGACTGTGGGCCCAGCCGGGTCTCGTAGACCGCGAAGTAGCGGGTGACGACCGTGCGGAGCCGCTCGAGCTCGGAGCCGGCCCCGTTCGCTGACGAGGGAAGCGGACCCGGGGTCGACGCGGCCACCCGACTACTCCCCGGACCCGGTGACCGACTTGCGGAGCCGCTTCGCGCGCTCCTTCGCGTTGAAGCCGGTCGCGGCCTCGAGGAACTGGTTGTAGCGTCGGATCGTCTCCGCCGCCATCGCCTCGGGGACCTTCGGATTCATCGTGACGTCGACCGCCAGCTCGCCGGCGTCCATCCAGGTTCGCAGGCGCGAGACCGCGCCGTAGGAGCCGGTCACCGCCGGACCGTCCGTGCCCACCGCCTCGAAGTACCGGGCGACCAGCGACCGGAGCGCGTCCGGAGTCAGCAGCTTGCGCTGGCTCGCGCGCACCGGGTACCTCTGCATCCGCGCGACAAGGCGCGCACGCGCGATAAAGTCTATCCCGGCGAGGGGGGCGTCAGACGGTCTCGATCTCGAAGAGGACCTTGTAGCCCCGAAGTTGGTGCGTGATCTCGTCCGAAAGATCGAGGATCTGGTCTCGGGTCGCGGAGCCCTGCCAGTCGTAGACGAAGTCGTAGTTGCCCTGCGTGGGAAGGAAGCCGCAGGACCGGAGCCGGTCCGCGATCTCGGACGGCTTCGCCCCTTCGCTGTCGAAGGTGACGCGGAGGTAGGTCTCCATGGGACGAGCGAGGCCCGGGCCCGTCAAAACTCCTTCTTCGCCGCGGAGGGGCGGAGGAGACGGAGCAGGCCGCCTTCGAGGTCCCCGCGGACGCTCCGGGGCGCCAGCGCCACGGAGTCGGAGCGTTCGGCGATCCACCATCGTCCGGGCCCGGACCGCAGCACCCCGACCCCGAGATCTCGACCCCTCTGGGCCCGGGCGGCGGCGTGGCCCGCGGTCGCTCGACCGGGTGGGGCGCGACCGCCCCGCGCGGGAGGGCGGAGGGAGACGCGGGCCCGCGGGAACGCGCTCCGCACCGCCCGCACGGCGGCGACCCGGTCCTCGGCCCCTACCTCGAGGCCGACCGCGATCGGCGACCGACGACGGCCCCATCGATCGATCTCCCGCGCCCGGATGCGACGGGAGCTGATCGGCCTCAGGTCGTCGGCGAGCACGAGCGGCACGACCACGACCGGGACCGGTCGGCGCCCGAGCCGGCGGCGTTCCCGGTTGACGGCCGCGCCGCCCCCCCGGGTGTCGGCGGAGACGACGAGCACGCCCACGCCCTCCTCCGTCGATCGCCCGAACGGGTTCTCGAGCGGAACGACCCTCCACCGCCGCGCGGTCGCGTGGCGACGGAGCCAGGCCTCGAGCGACCGACGGCGGACGGAGTACAGCTGGATCCGCGGCCCGTCCGGCTTCGGGTGGGCGCGCAGATAGGCCGGGGTCGTGAGGCCGATGGCGACCGATCGACCGACCGCGAGGGCGGTGCCGAGCAGCGCGGCGTGGCCGAGGTGCAGCCGGTCGAAGGTGCCGCCCAGGACCGCGAGACCGTAGCGTCGCACGGTCGGGGCCCTAGAGGTACCGCGCGAGGAGGACGACCGCGAGCAGCGCGATCGCCCCGTACATGAGGTAGGTGTACATCCGCCGCGTCTGGAGCATCTGCATCCGCTTCTCGGAGCAGGCGGCGCTGCAGGTCTCGTCGTCGGGCGCGCAGACCCGGCCGCAGACCTTGCAGTGGCGATGGTCGTTGCTGGTCGTCACGAGGTCCGGTCGAGCGTCCGAGGGGCCTTAGCGTTCGCGCCCGTCACGACCGCCGGGGCCGCCGGCGCGGACCGGGGTCGTCGGGGTCCGGTGGCGCCGTCGCGCTCGCCGCCTCCGGGTCCATCGGGTTCGGGGGGTCGTCGTCGAAGGCGCCGATGCCCGCGGCGGCCCGGATGTCCTCCCCGTAGAGCTCGTCGTCGGCGGGCGGGCTCATCGCCGCACGGGGGATCCGGCGGGGCGGACGGGTGGAGCCCTCGGCGGCGGGCATCAGCGACGCGCCGGCCTCGGAGAGCTGGCGCACGAAGTTGAGCCAGATCCGCCCCTGGGCGGTGATTGTCGACTCGAG
>JASHYV010000157.1 GCA_030064695.1 Thermoplasmata archaeon | reverse complement strand
TACTTCGGCTCGCTCGGCTTCGCGCTCGCGTACGGCTACTACGCCGCCACGCACCGCACCGGCGAGCGGGTGATGATCCCGGTCCTCGACATCCTGCAGTCCATCCCCATCCTGGGATTCTTCCCCGTCGCGCTCGGCGTCCTCGTGATGCTCACGCCCGGGAGTTCGATCGGCGCCAACATCGCGTCGATCTTCCTCATCTTCACCTCGATGGCGTGGAACATGGTCTTCGGCGTCTACGAGTCGCTGAAGACGCTGCCCGGCGACATGAAGGAGGCCGCCGACACCTTCCGCGTCCGGGGGCTGCTGCTCTTCCGTCGCGTGCTCTTCCCCGCGACCATCAATCGCCTCGTCTACAACTCGGTGCTGTCCTGGACGGCGGGCTGGTTCTTCCTGGTGGAAGCCGAGATCTTCACCACCAACACCAGTCACGCGCTGCCGGGGATCGGGAGCTTCCTTTCCTTCGCCGCGAGCGACGGCAACTACTCCGCGTTCCTCGCCGGCATCATCGTGCTCGTGATCGTGATCGCGATCCTCGACTTCGCGGTCTGGCGGCCCCTCACGCGCTGGGCGGAGCGGTTCCGGTACGACACGAGCCCGTCGGGGGAGGCGGAGGTCGTCGTCTCTTCGGACCCGGACGCGCGCGGACCGTTCCGCCGCGCTGCGTCGTACGTGACCCGCGGCGTGCGCACGGGCGTCACGCGGATCAGCACTCCGCTCGTCCAGCTCGCGGCGATCACCGTCCGGCCCGGCCAGCCGACCAGCGAGAGCCGCAAGCAGACGATCTACTACGTCGCGCTGGGCGCGATCCTCGTCGCGGTCTGGCTGATGCTGATCGCCCTCGCGGTCGCCGTCTTCCACGTCTTCACGGTCCCGATCGTCCCGTCGGTGCGCGCCCAGATGCTGCTGCTGCCGCTCGCGATGGGGCTCTCGGCGCTCCGCGTGACCGCGGCGTTCGGCGTCTGCATCGCGATCGCGCTCCCGCTCGGGATCTACTTCGCCCGCCGGCCGAGCGCGGCCCGGGTGGGGATGCCGATCGTCGAGGTCATCGCGTCGTTCCCCGCGACCGCGCTCTTTCCGGTGATCATCTTCGCGCTGATCCCGTACCTCTCGGCGGAAGGCGCGGCGATCCTGATGCTGATGACCGGCATGATCTGGTATCTCTTCTTCAACATCCTGTCGGGGATCCGGTCCCTGCCCCCCGACCTCGAGGAGGCCGCGCGCTCGTTCGGCCTCAAGGGCCGGAAATTCTTCACGCGAGTGTTGATCCCGGGCATCTTCCCGGCGCTCATCACCGGCTCGATCACCGCATTCGGCGGCGGCTGGAACACGCTGATCGTCGCCGAGTATCTCAGCGTCGGCAGCGGCCGCACGCTGAGCCTGCTCGGCATCGGCCAGCTGATCGACCTCGCGACGATCGAGCCGCATGGGACGCCGCTGCTCGTCGGGGCGCTGTTCACGCTCGTGGCCGCGGTCGTCGCCATCAACGAGCTCATATGGAAACGCCTGTACCGCCGGGCGGTCGAGAAGTACCGCTACGATTGAGCGGAGCTCGGGCCGACGCGATCGGACGGGACGGGAACGATGGCGCTGATCCGGATCGAGCACGTGGACAAGGGCTTCCAGTCCCGCCACGGGACGATCGCGATCATGCAGGACATCTCCTTCGAGGTCCGCGACTCCGACTTCGTCGCGATCGTCGGGCCGTCGGGGTGCGGGAAGTCGACGCTGCTCCGGCTCATCCAGGGCCTGGATCGCCCGACGGGCGGCGACATCTACTTCCGGGACCAGCCGGTGCGCGGCGCCTGCACCCAGATGGCCATGGTGTTCCAGAGCTTCGCGCTCTATCCCTGGCTCAGTGTCTCCCAGAACGTGGCCTTCGGCCTGGAGGCGCTCAACTGGCCCCCGGATCGCATCCGCACGCAGGTCGAGCGGTTCGTCTCGGTCACCGGTCTCGACGGGTTCCAGGAGGCGTACCCCAGGGAGCTCTCCGGCGGGATGCGCCAGCGGGTGGGTCTTGCCCGGGCGCTGGCGGTCGAACCGGCCGTGCTGCTCATGGACGAGCCGTTCAGCGCGCTCGACCCGCTGACGGCGGAGAGCCTCCGGGAGGAGGTGCTGCAGCTCTGGCAGGAGCCGAACCTCCCGCCGGACGCCGTGATCCTGGTCACGCACAACATCGAGGAGGCGATCCAGCTCGCCGATCGGGTGATCGTGCTCTCCCGTCGGCCCGCGCACGTGCTCGCCGACGTGAGCGTCGATCTCCCGCGGCCGCGCGACCGTAAGTCGACGCCCTTCTACGACCTCACCGACAAGGTCTACTCGTTGATCACCGAGGGCGGAACGGTGCCGACCGGCGCCCCGACCACGCCGGGAGCATCTCTCTCATAAACCGTAACAGGACCAAACCATATAGGGGGGTGGTCCGGTCCCCGCGTGAGTCGACCGTGCCGACCAGCTACCCCAAATCCACGCCGACCGAGATGCTGGGACTCCTCGTCCTGCTGAACTCCCACAAGGGCTCGGAGGACGTGGCACTCCTCGCCGACGACCTGGACCTCGAGATCGACGAGATCCTCCCCTCGCTCGACGTGGCCCAGCTGCTCGGCTTCGTCAAGGTCGCCGAGGGCCGCGTGACGTTCACCGACCTGGGCCGCCAGTTCGTCGGCGCCCGGATCCGGGAGCGGAAGGCGATCCTGCGCGAGCAGTTGAAGCGGACGACGCTGTTCAAGACGCTGCTCCGCGCACTCGAGAGCGCCCCGGACCGGCAGCTCACCGAGGACCAGCTGCATTCCCTCGTCTCGTTCATCCCCGGCCCGGTCGAGGAGGCGGCGCAGAACATCATCAACTGGGGTCGGTATGCGGAGGTGCTGCGGTACGACGCCGAGAACCGGCGCCTCGTGCTCGTCGCCCATCCTCCGCCCGCCAAGCCGCCCGCCGGAGCACGGCCTCCGCCGCCCCCCGCGGGGGCCCGGCCGCCGCCCCGTTCCCCGCCCTCGAAGTCGACCTCGGGCCCGGCCGCCACCGAGACCCCCGCCACGGCCGCGGCCTGAACCGCCCTCGGGCGATTTCCGCAGGGTGACTTCCGGAACTGCGCTTCACTCGGCCTTCAAATCCCGCCCGGGACTCGAGGGTCGGACGAACCCATGAGCGATCTCACGATCCTCGGCGTGCCGGGCAGCCTGCGAAAGAACGCGTTCTCCCATGGACTGCTGCTCGCCGCGCAGGAGCTCGCGCCGGAGGGCGCTCGCGTGGAGATCGCCGACGTCCGGAACTTCCCGCTCTTCAACCAGGACGACGAGCAGAGCCCACCGCCTCCGGTGCTCGCCTTCAAGGAGCGCGTGAAGGCGGCGGACGCGGTCCTCTTCTCGCTCAACGAGCACAACTACGGCCTCTCCTCGGCCGAGAAGAACACGCTCGACTGGGGCTCCCGGCCCTACGGCTCCAACTCGTGGGAGGGCAAGCCCGCCGGCCTGATGAGCGCCTCCACCGGGATGGTCGGCGGGGCGCGGGCGCAGTACGAGCTCCGCCAGTCGATGGTGTTCCTGAACATGTTCCCGATCAATCGGCCCGAGGTGATCGTCACGTTCGCCGGACCGAAGTTCGACGGTGCGGGACGGTTCACCGACGAGGCCGGGCGCAAGATGATCGCGGGCCACCTGGCCGAGCTCGTGCGCCACACCCGGCAGCTCCAGCTCCGTCCATGAGCCGCCGGCCCGCTCGCCGAGGGGCGGATTCCTAAGTGCTTAAGTGGCGCACGACCTCCCCCGACCCCGCGGGCACGTAGATCAGCGGAAGATCGCTGCTTTCGCAAAGCAGAGGTCGGGGGTTCAAATCCCCCCGTGTCCACTCTACCCTCGGACTTCCTTCGAACTCACCGCGGTACCGGCTCGACGTCGTCTCCGTGGGCCCGATCGAGCCCCAGCGCCGGTCCGCCGCGCGAGCACCGTTCCGACCGGCGGATGGTCCTCTCCGTGCTGGCGGAGCGCCGCGTCGGCCGCATCCCACTGCCGGAGCAGACGGTCGCGCTCGGGTCCGGGCGGGAGTCGCTCCACGAGCTCCCGGGAGAAACGGGCCAGATAGTGGGGGAGATCGGGCTCCACGACCACGGCCCGCTCGACGACCGCTCCCGCGGACTCGGCAAGGGACGAGAGTTGATCGAGGGTCGGGTACCGCGTGTCGTCGATCACCCCGGAACTCCGCCGGAACACCTCTTCCCGGAGGTCGTACATCTGCAGATGCGCCGCCTGTGCGTCGGTGCGGCCCTCGGGGAGCGACTCGGCGAGGAATACCCGCGGGGCCACGCGGAGCATCTCCCGGACCGCCGCGACGGAGCCAGGCCGACCGCCGAGCGATCGGACCCCATGGACGCACACGGCGAGGTCGACCCCGTCGTCCCGGACCGGAAGTCGACGGGCGTCGCACGCGACCGGCCGGACCCGCGGACCGAGCCCGCTCGCCGAGACGACCTCGCGGAACCGACTCCACCGCTCGCGCTCGGCCGCGAGCACCCGCCCCGCTCGCCCGGCGAGGTAGGCGAGCGGTACCGTCGCGATGGCGTGACCGCCGGCGCCCACCTCAAGGATCGTGTCGCCGTGCGCCACGCGTGCCGCCTCCAGCACTTCGAAACGCTCCAGCATCTCGCAGCGGAGCCAGTCGGACGGGAGCGGGGGAGAGCCCTGGAGCGGGATCCGCTCGATCAGGGCCCGGATTCCCGGCTCGGCCCTCCGGAGGCGGGTCTCGAAGCGATCCGTCAAACGGAGAGGGCACGCCGGCGAGGCTTGAGGAACTTTCGCCGACGGTGGCCCAACGAGGCGTCGTCGAGGAGCTCCACGACAGGGCCGCAATCGTCTAAGCGGACCGGGGGCTGATGGAGGCGTGTCCGAGTACCGCGCGCTGACGCGAGCCGAGGAGGCCGTGATCGTGCGCAAGGGCACGGAGCGCCCGTTCTCCGGCGAGTATGAGCACTTCAAGGGCCAGGGCATCTACACCTGCAAGCGGTGCGGGGCCCCGCTCTATCGGTCGGACGACAAGTTCGATGCGGGGTGCGGCTGGCCGAGCTTCGACGAGGAGATCCCGGGGGCCGTGAAGCGCCTGCCCGACCCGGACGGCCAGCGCACGGAGATCGAGTGCGCGCGCTGCGGGGGTCACCTGGGTCACGTCTTCCTCGGCGAACGCTTCACACCCAAGAACACCCGGCACTGCGTGAACTCGATCTCGCTCCTGTTCGTGCCCAAGTGAACCCGCCGCCGGCCGGTTACCCCGGCGTGCGCGACGGTTTATCCGACCTCAGACCCATCCCCCGGTGCCATGCCGAAGGTGGAAGTGCGCTCGATCGAGAACGGGCCGAACCTGGTGCTGATCGACGGAAAGGCCGACGTCGCGCTCTGCCGGTGCGGTCACTCGTCGAAGAAGCCCCTCTGCGACGGGACCCACCGGACCGTCAACTTCCGCGCCGCGGGCGCCGAGACGAAGATCCTCGAGTGACCCGGGGGCGAGGTCGCGGCTCCGAAGGCGCGCCGGGCCGAACGGCCACGAAGAGGCCCCGGCCCCGCATGAAGCCGTTGCGGAGATAGCGGGGTCGCAGTCCTGCGGCGCGGAACGCCGCGAGCGAGGTGGCGACGGGGAAGAGCCCCATGTCGTGACGCTCGACCCAGTGCAGCACTCCTCGAGGGCTGGCCACGAGATAGTGCATATCCATGATCGACCGATTCCCGCGTCGGTCGGACCGGTTCATGCGGGCGATCGGCCACGCCTTGGTGCCGTACTGGCCCAGGTGAAACGGGCCCGGATGGTACGCGGCCGGCGCGAACCAAGGTTCGACGATCGCGATCCCGCCCGGGCGCAGGTGCCGGGCGAACGACCGAAGGGCTCGTCTCAGATCTCGTTCGGAGCGCACGTAGCCGATCGCGGAGAAGAGGCAGGTGAGCACGTCGAACTGCTCGGAGAGGTGGAAGGACTCCATTCGGCCCTTCACGAACCGGACCTTCGGCAGCCGACGGCGAGCGACCCGGAGCATCCCCGGGCTCGCGTCCAGGCCCACGCAGTCGTAGTACCGGGACAGGTAGCGCAGATGGGCACCGGTCCCGCAGGCGACGTCGAGCAGGGTGCGGGCCCGGGGTGGTCCGAACTCCCGGATCATCGCTCGGAGGCGGCGTGCCTCCCCGGCGTAGTCCTTCCACGCGTACACCCGGTCGTAGACCTCTGCGAGGGCGCCGTACGGTGGCTCGGTTCGCGGAGCGGCGGTCATCCCGGCCCGAGCTTCGCCATCGACTTTGCCCAGCGGTCCAGGTTCCGGTAGCGCACCGGGAGACGTCGCCCCGCCGTGGTCCAAGGCGAAAGGCTCCCGTACAGGGCGCAGTCCGCCACCGTGGGCTCATCGAGCGCCCAGGCCCGACCCTCGAGCATCCGGTCGATCATGCCGAAGAACGGCTGGACGTCCCGGCCGAACTCCGCCTTACGGGCCACGAGGACGTGCCAGGGGCCTCGTGCCCGAGTCTGCATCTCCTCGAACACCCAGCGCTCCTGGTCGGAGCGAAGCACCTTCGGGATCTCCGTCACCACCGCCCGCCACACCCGCTCCTCGACGACCTGATGGGCCCAGTTCTGGACCACGCGCGCGAGCGCCGCCCGGCCCGCCGGAAGGAGCGCCGGTTCCGGTCGCACTCGGTCGAGGAACTCCGGGATCTCGGACCAGGTGATGACCTCCTCGCCCCAGAGCAGCGTGGGAATGTAGTCCTGACGCGTGCGCCGGATCAGCGCCTCGTGATCGTGGTACGGGGTGTAGATCGTCTCGTGGGCGATGCCCTTCATCGCCAGCATCCGGTCGGCCGAGACGCAGTAGTGGCTGATCGGATGGAAGTAGAGTCGGACTCGGGGCGCCATCGGCGGCGGGATCGAACGCGGGAAGATGAGGCTTCCCCGACTCACCCGGCGCTCACGGGCCCCGGACCCGCAGCACGGTCTTGCCAACGGTGGTGCGGGCCCGGCTCTCCGCCAAGGCGCGCGGACCTTCCGAGAGGGGGAGCAACCGCGGCGGCGGGATTCGGACTCGGCCGGCTGCGACCTCGGCGAGCAGCCGGTCCATCGTCTCCGCCCGGGGTTGCAGGTTCAGGTTCACCCGCTTGACCCCGTCGGCGTAGGTCGCCGACGCGTCGGCGACGAACACCGTCGTCGCCGCCGTTCCCCCCCGCCGGACCAGCGCGGCCAGTCGAGCGAACGTCGGCTTGTCGCTCCCGGCGTCCAGCAGCCCGTCGACCCCGTCCGGGGCCATTCGACGTACCTCGGCCGCCAGGTCCGTCACGGAAGGATTCACGAACTCCATCGCTCCCGCGTCGCGGAGCGCGACGTCCGCAGGGGGACGAGCCGTCGCGAGCACGCGGATCCCGCGGGCCGCCGCGAGCGCCGTCGCGATCGTGCCGACCCCTCCCGACGCGCCCACGATCAGCAGCCGCCCGCCCGGCCGGACCCCGAGACGGTCGACCGCGTCCCAGGCGGTCATGCCCGCGGTCGGGAGGGCCGCCGCCGCCTCGAACCCGACCGCGTCGGGGATCCGGGTCACGGCGTTCGATTCCGGGACGGTCGCGACCTCCGCGTAGGTACCGATCCCGACGGGGTCGTGGAGGAACGAGCCGGCGACGCGGTCTCCGACCTTCAGCCGTCGAACCGAGCCGCCCACGGCCTCGACCACGCCGGCACCGTCGACGCCCGCGACGAGCGGGAACTCGTGCGGGCGACGCCCCTCGAAGATCCCGTCGAGGATCTTCCAGTCGAACGGGTTCACGCCGGCCGCCTCGAGGCGGACCCGCAGCTCTCCGTCCTTAGCCTCGCGTTCGGGGAGTTCGAGCAGCTCGGGAGTCCCCTTGAACGCTCGAACGACGACCGCCCGCATCGGGAGGGACAGGGCGGCGCAGCGGAAAGCCTCCACCGACGACGATCGAGCGGCCGCCTCCCGAGACCAGATTTCATAAGGCGGGACCACGGGTTCTACGCCGATGACCGGGACCGGCGGGCCGGGCGGCTACTATCCGCCGGGGATGAACATGCGGCCCCCGCGCCATCGGGTGCGATGGGGCATCGTGGTGATCGGGGTCGTGTTCATCGGCCTCGCGATCCTCCTGCTGTTCGTCGCCCTCTATCCGGCGAGCTTCGGCGTCTCCGCGTCGCCCCGGTTCGGTCTCTTCGGCGGCGTCTTTCTCCTGTTCTTCCTGCTGATCATCGGGTTCTTCATCCTCCGCGTCGCCTTCTGGAGCACCCGGATGTCCTACCGCGGTGGCTACGGCGGCAGGGGAGGACCGAGCGGCTACGGACCCGGGCCGCGGGGTGGCATGGGCGGTCCCAACCGTCCCCTCTACGTGGCTCGCATGCGGTACGCTCGGGGCGAGATCACGCGCGAACAGTACGAGCAGATCGTGCAGGACCTGAGCCGCCGGCCCGGACCGCCGAGCTAATCCGTGCGCCCGCCCCGGAGGGACCGATGATGGCCGACGTGCCCCCAATGGGCCGTCGTGAGGTCGTGGCGATGGTCCTCGCGCTGGGCATCGGGGGAATGGTGGGCATCGCGCTGTTCGCCGGTTATATCCCGGGGTTGAAGGCGAACTCCACTCTGCCGAGCACCGTCACCATCGATGGCCGCTCCTACTACTGGACGGACGCCTCGCTCCCCTTCCCGATCTTCCCGGCCAACACGTCGAGTCCCGTTCAAACGACCTTCCACAACGTGACGTTCCACCTCTGGGTCACCGGCTGGTATCAGACGGTCCTCGGCTTCCTGCATGGGAACGCCAGCACGATCAATGGGACTGTGTACGGGTTCGTCCTGGGAGGACCCACCACCCTTCCGGGGCGGACCACCGAGTTCCTCGCCCCGGGCGACGCGTGGGGCGCGTACTGGAACGGGCAGCTCTTCGCCCAACTCTACGTGCTGGTGCCGCCCGCGCCCTGACCTCGACCGAGGTCAGAAGACGGCGGTCGCGTACAGGATCAGGACGACCGCCACGATCCCGAGCACCGCGGCGAAGACCAGCCAGAGGGCTTGGCGGATCCGGTCCTTCCGTTCCTGCGCGGCGGTGGGAGGCGGTGTGGAGATGGGAATCGATAGCCGACCGAGGGGCAGATAGTTCGACCCGAGCGCCCACTCGGAGATCTTGCCGTCGGGGAGCGAGAGCAGGTCCCGTGGCGAGCGCTCGAGCGGGAGTCGGCACTCGAGCGGGCCGCCGGTCTCGGTCCACCGGGTCCGCAGTCCCATCCTCCGGGCCTCGTGCGGTCCGAGCCGCACGTCGAGGACCTCGACCCAGCTGACCCCGCTCTGCACCCAGACGACCGGGATCCGGCCCGCCCAGGGCTCGCCGGTCCGGTTTTCCACGGAGAGTCCGAAGCTGCCCTCGGGAGGGAGCTCGACCAGCCCGACGTTGAGGTCGAAGTACTCGGTCGGAGCGGGCAGATCGGGCACGGTGCGCGGACCGTTGCCCCGCTTATCACGGTTCAGTCCGGGCGCGCCGGTCCCGGGCCCCGAACTCGGGTCCGCAGGGTCCGAGATTTCGAAAACCGAACCCGTTCGGTTCGGGGCGCGTTACCTCCGCGCTACAACAACGAAGGGTTTATCACTCCAGAAATAACCCGTTACAACGGTCTAGGGCCGCCGGGCACAGGCTCGGGGGCAGACGACCTACCGGGTGGGTCGGAGGATCAGAACACATGCCGCGACCAAGGAAGAGCAAAGCC
>JASHYV010000156.1 GCA_030064695.1 Thermoplasmata archaeon | reverse complement strand
ACCCCCGTCTCCGCCGCGCCCATGACGCGGAAGCCGGCCCGGATGTACCGGAAGATCGAGGGCCAGATCTACACGCGCCGGGAGTACATGGGCGGCGTACCGGCGCTGCGCGTCACCCAGTTCGACACGGGCAACCTGCACGCGGAGTTCCCGCTGGAGCTGAGCCTCGGGACCGAGGAGGCTGCGCAGGTCCGCGACATCGCGCTCGAGGCGGCGCGCGTGAGCGCGGTGCGCGTGCTCGAGCGCCAGGCTCCGAACCAGTACCGGCTCAAGGTCCGGCGCTACCCGCACCAGATCCTGCGCGAGCACAAGATGGCGATGGGCGCCGGCGCCGACCGTATCTCGGACGGAATGCGCCGCGCGTTCGGGAAGCCCGTCGGCCACGCCGTGCGGGCCGAGATCGGCTCCGAACTGCTCACGATCTATACGACGACGGAGCATCTGGAGGACGGCAAGGAAGCCCTCCGGAAGGCGTCGCACAAGCTTCCGGTGCCGACGCGGGTGAGCGTCAAGCACCGGGCTTCGTAGCCGGAGCCCGGACGACCAGCACCGGGCACGGTGCGTGGGTGACCAGCGCCGTCGAGACGCTGCCCAGGAGGATCCGCTTCGTCGTCGAGAGCCCTCGCGACCCGACGACCAGGAGGTCCGTGGGGTGCTGCTCGAGCAGGCCGAGGAGCTCGTCGACCACCGACCCCTCGGTGGCCAGCCCCGTCACGGACCGCAGGCCGGTGGCCCGCGCGCGCTCGACAGCCGCGTCGACCAGGGCACGATAGCGTGGCAGGTCCGTATCGGCGACCGCGCTCGGGATCAGCGGCTGCGTCGGGGCCACGTACACGGGAAGGAGGGGGGCGATCGCCACGATCGTGAGCTCACTGCCGTAGCGTGCGGCGAGGTCCATGGCGAGCTCCAGCGCGGCGTCCGCGGCCGGCGAACCGTCGATGGCCACCGAGATCCGGGCGAATCGTCCGGGCGGCACGGGCGTCTCACGAGCCCGGCCGTACAAGGCCGTTGCGCACGGGACGGAGGCCGGGTGCGCAACCGTTTTTACGGCGACGCCTCCATGCGGCGGAGATAGGTGCCACCTGTGCCGCCGGTCTGCAGCAACTGCGGGGCGAGCGATTTCGTCTGGGCGAACGACCTCAAGACCGGCGGAGGGATCGCCAGCGGCCCGCTCTCCCTTCGTCCCCGGGGGGAACTGTCGATGGGCACCCGGCTCTGCCGCGCCTGCGGGCACGCCGATCTCTTCCTGAAGGACCCCACCGTGCTTCGAAACCCGCACACGTGGAAGCCGGGCGAGTTCGTGCCGATCCCGACGCAGCCGCATCACGGCGGTTCCTCGACGCCCGCGCACTCCCCGGGCCACCACACTCCGGCGCCGGCGGCACCGCTGACCCCGCCGGCTCCGGCGAGTCCACCTCCCGCGCCGGCTCCGGCGCCGACCCCCGCACCGCCGGCCACGCCGGCTCCCCCGCCTCCTCCCCCGCCGCCACCCATGGCCACGCCGGCTCCGCCCACGCCTGACGCCGAAGCCCCGCCCGCGGCCGACTCGGATTCCGAGGGGAGCGGTGCGAAGCGCCCGGCCCGAAAGCGCTCGGCCCGGTCGAAGAGCGCGGACGCGCCGCCTCCGCCGCCGACCAGTTAGTCGCGAACGCGACCGGAGCGGGCGCTCCGGAGCTTCAGATCCGGGTCCACGCGCCCCGCGCAGAAGAGTAGCGGGGCATGGATTTGAACCATGGATCTACGGGTTATGAGCCCGTCGGGATTTCAGGACGGCCGGCGAGCCCGGACGTTTTCCTGACTACCCTACCCCGCTGCGCGGCGGCCATGACGGCTTCCGTATATGAGCGTTCGACCGCCGGACGCCGCCGGCGGGAGGACTACGCTCCGGCCCCGTGCCACGCGAGCCACGCGAAGGCGAAACCGAGCGCCGCACCCGAGAGCGGCCCGACCGCCCAGCCGATCAGGATGCCGCGCACGGCGCTGCGCTGGACGGTCGATCGGCCGCGCGCGAGCCCGGCCCCCACCATCGCGCCGACCAGCGCCTGATTCATCGAGGTGAAGTAGCCGAAGGCGACCGACACCAGGATCACGGTGGCCTGGGCGAGCTGGGCCATCGTGGCCATCGCCGGGTCGAGGCGGACGATGTCGAAGGCGACGGTCTTCAGGATCGGCCGACCCCAGCTCAGCACGCCGACCGCGAGCCCCACCCCGCCGATCAGCGCGGCCGCGAACAGCCCGAAGAACCCCGTCATGACGAGCGCGCCCGACGCGTTCGACACGTCGTTCGCGCCCATGGCGAACGAGGCGCCCGCCCCCACGGCGACCAGCGCGAGCGCCACGCCGTGGGGGAGCGCGGGCGTCGAGGAGGGCGCCCGACGGGTGTCCACCAGCCGAACGAACGCGTACCCGAGACCGAACGCGGCGAACGGCGCGATCGCCCAGACGACCAGGAGCACCCCGATCGTCGCCCAGTCGATCGGAGTCCCCGTCGCGAGCCCCGCGCCGACGATCGAGAACACGAGGATCTGGATCGTCGACGTCGGCACGGTCACGAAGTTGTAGACGCTCGTCAGGACGAGCGCCGCGGCCACGATCGCGAGCGCGACCCCGATCGCGACCGGCGTGACCTCGAGGATCCCGTGCCCGACGGTCTCCTCCACGCTCCCGGAAGCGACGAGGGCGCCGACGAGCGCGAGCGGGGCCATCAGCGCGAGCGCCGGTCCGAGCCGGATCGCCCCGGCGGCGAACGACATGCCCATGCACGCTCCGGTGTAGTGCGCGCCGATGCTGACCGCGAAGGCGAACGCGACCGCGGCGAGCAGCAGCACCACCAGCGGCAGCATCCGGGGCCGTCACCGCTCGTCGGCTATCAATACTCGACCTCGAGGGCCCGCCCCCGGCCCGCTCTCGAGGAGAGCGTTAGCTACCTTCTTATAGTAACGCAAACTGACTGTTCTCGCAAACCCGAGGGAAGCATGACGACCGAGATTCAAACCCAAGAGAGCCCGACCGACCCGTGGACCGACCTCGACCGCGTCGTCGAGGACCTGAGCCAGCGCTTCTTCGACGCGTTCGGCGTCGCGCCGGTCTCGCCCGGCTTCCGACCGGCCCGGACCGACGTGACCGACACCGGCGCGTCGTACCGGATCGTGGCCGAGATGCCGGGGATCCCGAAGGACCAGCTCGAGGTCCGCGTTCGCGGCTCGAGCGTAGAGATCCGGGGCGAGCACGCCCAGGCGGCCCAGAAGGACGGGGAATCGACGGTGTACCGCGAGCGCACGTACGCGGGCTACTACCGGAGCCTCGAGCTGCCCGAGCCCGTGGTCGCGACCGACGCGAAGGCGAAGGTCGAGAACGGGGTGCTCGAGCTCGAGCTGCCGAAGCAGCACCCCACCCCGACCCCGGCCGAGGTCAAGGTCCCGGTCCAGTAGGACCGGGCCGAGCGCCCGTACCCTTTCCCGAGGGAGCTCGCTCCCTCGGGTCCCCATTTATTTCCCCGACCGCTGCGGTCCGCCGGGCGTTGGACCATGTCGAGGTCGGACCCGTCGGTCGACGCGTTGTTCCGCGAACTGCCCGATTCCTACCGATCGATCGCGGAGGAGCTGCGCGCCACGATCCGGTCCGAGGCACCGGACCTCCGCGAGGTGGTCAAGTGGAACAACCCGTTCTGGGTCGGCCGGTCGAACGTGATCTGCCTGCAGTGCTACCCGGACCACGTCAACCTGGGATTTCTTCGCGGGGCCGAGATCGTCGACCGGTTTCCGCAGCTCGAAGGCACGGGGAAGGGCATGCGACACGTGAAGATCCGGGCCGCGGCGGTGGCGCGATCTCCGGCCGTCCGGGCGATGATCCGCGCCGCGGCGCGCCTCGATCAGGGCGCCGGTCCGCCTCGGTGAGCGACGGGAGCCCCGGACCCGAACGTCGGGTCCGTCCTCGAGGAACGAGCCGCGGGAGGGATTTGAACCCTCGGCCTGCTCCTTACCAAGGAGCCGCTCTGCCAGCTGAGCCACCGCGGCGCGCTAGCTCCGACCCGACCTCGGGCGCTTAATCTCTTTGCGGGCGTCGGCGCCCCACGGGAAGCCCGCGGACCGGGCCGCCCAGTCCGCCCGGGGGCCGAACCGGGCGCGGCGCTTCTCGAGGAAGGCGAGCATCCCTTCCCGCTGCTCCTCCCCTCCGAAGAGGCGGGCCCACAGCTCGAGCTCGACGGCCAAGCCCTCGTCGATCCGCGGGTCCACTGCCTCTTGGATCGCGTACTTCGTCGCGGCCAGCGCGAGCGGGGGCTTCGTCGCGAGCTCCTCGGCCAATCGGATCGCGGCCGCGAGCAGCTCGCCCCGCGGAACGACCTGGTCCACGAGCCCGTCGGCCTGAGCCTCGGGGGCGGTCACGGGAGCCCCGGTCATGATCCATCGCCGGGCGCGCGCGGCGCCGATGAGTCGAGGCAGCCGCTGGGTGCCGCCCCAGCCGGGGGCGATCCCCAGGTTGATCTCGGGCTGCCCGAACCGGGCGTCCTCGCTCGCGACGACGAAGTCGCAGGCCAGCGCGAGCTCGCAACCGCCCCCGAAGCAGACGCCGTGCACCGCGGCGATGACCGGGAGCGGGACGCGCTCGAGCGCCCGGGTGGTAGCCTGACCTCGGGCGCCGTGGACGCGAGCCTCGTCCGGCCCCATGGTCGACATCGCCCGGATGTCGGCGCCGGCGGCGAACGTCTTCTCGGCGGCGCTGGCGAGCACGATCGCGCGCACCTCGGGGTCGGCCTCCGCCTCGTGGAGTCGTTCCACGATGCGGCCGAGGACGGCGGAGGAGAGCACGTTGACCGGCGGATGGTCGATCGTGAGCACCAGGACCGCGCCCCGTCGGTCCCACCGAACGTACTCCGGGGACGACGGGTCCGGCATGGCGCCGCGACC
>JASHYV010000155.1 GCA_030064695.1 Thermoplasmata archaeon | reverse complement strand
GACTTGCCGAGATGCAGGTCGTGGTCGCGATCGACGGCCGGCACCGCGTCGTGGGCACCGTCTCGTGGAGCCGGCCGTCGCCCGATCGGGCGCACCTCCGGGGCATGGCCGCCCGACCGGACGTCCAGGGCGCCGGAGTGGCGCAGTCGGTCCTGGACTGGTCGATCGCCGAGCTCCGCAAGCAGGGGGTGCGACGCGTGACCCTGAAAACCACGGAGCCCCTCGCTCGAGCGATCCGATTCTACGAGCGGAACGGCTTCCGCCCGACCGGGACCGTCGATGACTTCCACGGGATGCCGGTCACGGTCCGGGAGCGCTGGATCGGGTAGGCTCGACCAGCAGGTCGACCTCGGCGTCGGCCCAGGGGGGCCGGCCCGAGAGCGTAAAATCGAGTCGGCCCGCTGGCGGAGCGAGGACCCATGAGATCGCCGCTTCCCCGGCCGGGCGTGGTCGCCCGCTCCCTTCGTCGGGCTTGGCCGGAGGCGCCCTCCGGTCGGGTGCGGGTGGTCGAGACCGGTTGGACCAATCTGGTCCTCGAAGTGGACCGGTCCTGGATCGTGCGCGTTCCCCGCTGGGAGGTCGCGGCCCAGAAGCTGGCCACGGAGGTGCGGCTGCTCGACTTTCTCGGAGACCGCCTGCGGGCTCGGATCCCGAGTCCCGAGGTGGTGGGATCGCTCGACGAGCCGAAGGACTGGCCGTTCGTGGCCTATCGTGCGATCCCCGGCCGTCCGCTCCGGAGTCTCCGGAGCCTGGACCGGGCCGCGCGAGTGCGGCTCTCCGCCTTTCTCGCGCGCCTGTTCGAGGACTTCGACCGGCTGCCGACCGGCGACGTGATCCGCCTCGGCCTCCGTCTCGAGGACCCGCCGGCCCTGGTGCGTGCCTACGCCCGGCTGCGTCGCCGCTACCGGCGGGTCGCTCGCAGCCGGCTCGAGGCCGGACTTCGATCCTCCGTCGACCGAGCGTTCGACGAGATGGACCGTTGCCTGGCCGCGAGCCGGTTCCGGCCGGTGTTCAGTCACAACGACCTCTGGCCCAACCACCTCGTCTGGGACTCCACGAACGACCGCCCGGTCGGAGTGATCGACTGGGAGGACGCCCGCGTCGGGGATCCCGCGACCGACCTCGTTACGTTCACCGACCTGGACCCCGATCTCCAAGAACGGCTGGCGCGAACCCGCCGTCGGGCCGGCGACCAAGCCTTCGACGCCCGGCTGGCGCACTACCGCCAGCTGGTCCGGCTCCACGGGGTCCTGTTCGGGCTGGAGACGGGGCATCCGCGCCTCGCGCGACGGGAGATCCAGCGGCTCCGCGCCGCGCTCCGGGTCCAGCCCGGCTAGCCGGAAGTTACCGCTGCGTCGCGGAGGGGCGGAGGTTCTGCGCCTCCCGACGGAGGAACGCGCGGTGCTGGACCGCGATCGTTCCCGCGAGGATGAGGAGCAGGAACCCTCCGGTGCCGAGCGCGTTCCCCCACAGCATCCCTGCTCCGCCGGGGGAGACCACGCCCGTGGGAACCGCCCAGTCCTCGAACAGCAGCACCGCGACGACCAGGATTGCTCCGGCGGCCAGGAGCCAGAGGCTCATCCGGTACTCCTTGCGCGCCTTCGCGAGGACCGGATCCTCGGCGGGCCCCGGAGGGCTCTCGGACGCGAGCATCGCCGTGTACCCGAAGGGCGGTACGGCGCCTAATGGCTTTCGACGGGGGCAGTCCGCCTCGGTCGGTATTTATCGGGGGAGCCGAATGCGCCCGCCGATGCCGCTGTACATGGACACCCACCGGAACATGAAGGGCGTGAAGGCCGCCGATGTCGCGAAGGCCCACCAGAAGGACCTCGAGGTCCAGGGGTCGCACGGCGTCGAGTACCTGCACTACTGGGTCGATGAGAAGAACGGCACGATCCAGTGTCTCGTGAACGCGCCGACGGCCGAAGCGGCCGCCCGGGTCCACCAGGAGGCGCACGGCCTCCTGGCCGACGAGATCCACGAAGTGAAGCAGGGCTAGGGCGGGTTCCCGATCAGGATCTCCCAGGTCTCGACGATCTCGACCAGGATCCCGGACTTCACCCACGGGTCCGGGTCCAGGACCCGATGGACCTCCGCGAGGTCGGACGCCTTGACCACGAGCATCGCGCGCGCCCGGTGGTTGTCCACCGGCCCTCCGAGATAGACGAACCCCTCGGGGAGGCGGTTCATGAAGTCGGCGTGCTCGGTCCATCCCGGCTGCTCCCGCATGGGCCGGCCTTCGACCCACGCGGGCCCGTGGTACGAGTTCACGATGAAGTGCGGCATGGGCGCATTCCCCCACCGCCGAGGTGGAAATCAACCCTTGGGCGGGTCGTCCAGTCGGAGGAGCTGCTTGCCCACGTTGGCCCCGGTGAACAGGTGGGAGAAGGCGGTCGGGGCGCTCTTCAATCCGATCTGGACGTCTTCTTTCGACTTGAGCCGACCCGAGCGCAGCAGCGGCAGCATCGCGGCGACGGCCTCGGACAGCCGGGGGAGGTAGTCCCGGGCGAGGAAGCCCTCGACCCGACCGGTCACCATCACGATCGAGAGGAGATTCTGCAGACCGGGGGGTTCCGGAGCCAGCGAGTACCGGGACGTCCCGCCGACGAGCACGACGCGACCGCCCTGGCCCAGGCGGTCCAGCCCGAGGTCGAGGGTGGGCCCGGCGTCGTTGTCGAAGAAGATGTCGATGCCGTTCGGGCAGAGCTCGGTGAGGCGTCGACCCACGTCCTCCCGGCGATAGTCGATCGCCGCATCCGCTCCGGCCTCCTTCAGGAGCCACTCGCACTTCGCCGGGCTGCCGACGATCCCGATCGTCCGGAGCCCTCGGATCTTCGCCAGCTGGATCGCGATCGAGCCCACCCCACCGGCCGCCCCCGAGACCACGAGCGTCTCGCCCGGCTCGGGTCGCCCGATCTCGTGGAGACCGAAGTACGCCGCGAGACCGGTGATGCCGAGCGCGCCCAGGGCCCAGTTCGGAGGGACCCCGTCCGGC
>JASHYV010000154.1 GCA_030064695.1 Thermoplasmata archaeon | reverse complement strand
GGGCGTTCGGCCGCCTCTACGGCGCCCCGTCGCTCGAGCATCATCTGGGACTCGGCGCTCTCGCTGAACGCCGCGTGGAGCAGCCGCTTCGTCCAGCCCCAGGCGAACGTCGGGCCCTGCGCGAGCTCCTCCGCGCGGGCCCAGCCGCGCGCCGCGAGCTCGCCGGGCGGAACGACCTCATGGAGCAGGCCGAGCTCGAGCGCCCGGTCCGCCGGGACCCGCGCGTTCGAGAAGAGCAACTGCTGGGCGAGCCCGATCCCGAGGTAGTGGGGCAGGAAGTACGTGAGCCCGCCGTCCGGCACGGCGCCGAGCCCGGGGAACGCCGGCACCAGCAGCGCCTCCTCGCTCCCGATCCGCCAATCGGCGGCGAGCGCGAGCGAAAGGCCCCCGCCCGCGGCCACGCCGGGCAGGGCCGCCACGACCGGCTTCGCCATGCCCAGGATCTCGCGGACGCTGGCCTCCTGCTCGCCGGTGAGCGCGTGGAAAAGCTGCGGCAGCTCGCCGCGCTCCCGGAACGAGTCCATCACCGCGACGTCGCCCCCGGCGCAGAAGGCGGAGCCGGCGCCGGTGAGCAGCACGGCCCGGACCGCGGAGTCCGTGGCCGCCCGCTGGAGCTCGGAGCGGAGCGCGTGCATCGAGGGGATGTCCAGCGCGTTGCGCCGCTCGGGCCGATGGATCTCGATCCGGAGCACCGAACCCCGCCGCTCGGTGCGGATCGGGGGGCCGCCGGGGGTCGCCATCCGGAGTTCAGGAGGTCGGTGGGGGACGGCGACGGGCCGCCGGATTCTGGCTCGGGTCTCCGTCGGTGGCGGGCGGTGCGGACGGGGGCGGGGGAGCGCCGGCCGGCGCCGCGGGCGGCGGCGTCATCGTGCGGCCGCGCGAGGCGCTGGGGGGCGGCGCGATCTGGTCGGGGTCGGGCAGCTCGGGAGGGTCGGCGCCGGCCTTCGGTCCGTGATAGCTGCCGACCATCGAGGTTGCCTCGTCCGACTCTGCCTTGATCTCGTCCTCGATCGACTTGATCTCGGAGAGCAGCTCCTCCTGCCGAGGGATCGGGCCCAGGACATTGTCCATCGTGCCGACCTGCTTCTCCAGATCCTCGAGCGAGCTCAGCGGCCGGTCCGGCACGGTGCGGCTGGTGCCCATGTACTCGGACGCGCCCTCGATGAGCCGGCTGAACTCGAAGGGGAAGAGGATCTTCGTGGCCTGGCCGTTGCCGACGTTCGTGAGGGTGTCGAGCGAGAGCACGGTGAGCGCCTTCGCGTCGAGCGTGCCCGCGCCCAGGGCCAGGATGCGCAGCCGCTGGGCCTCTCCCTGGGCTTCCAGGATCGTCGCGACCCGGGCGCCCTCGGCTTCGAGGATCTGGGACTGCCGGACGCCTTCCGCCTGCAGGATGCGCGAGCGCTTCTGGCCTTCCGAGACCAGGATCGCGCTCCGCTTCTCCCCGTCGGCGCGCAGCACCGCGGCGCGCCGCTGGCGCTCGGCCGCCGTCTGCTCCTCCATCGCGGCCTTGACCGGCCCGACGGGATCGACCTCCTTGATCTCGACCGCGTCCACGCGGACGCCCCACTTGTCCGTGGACTCGTCGAGGATGTCGCGGAGCCGGGTGTTGATCCGCTCCCGGTTGTAGAGGATCTCGTCGAGCTCCATGTCGCCGATGATCGACCGGAGCGTCGTCTGCGCGAGCGCGACGGTCGCCACGTGGAAGTCCTGGACCTCGAAGATCGCCTTCGGCGCGTCGACCACCTTGATGTAGATGATCGCGTCGACGTTCGTCGGCGAGTTGTCCTTGGTGATGACCTCCTGGCGGGGCACCTCGAGCACCTGGGTACGCAGATCGATCCGCAGCACGCTCGCGAACGGCACGACCCAGTTGAACCCGGACTTGAGCACCCGCTTGTACGCGCCGAACAGGATCACGATGCCCTGCTCGTAGGGCTGGATGAAGTGGATCCCGCGGACCAGCAGGACGATGATGATCAGCGCGATGAACGCGATGAGGACGTACCAGATCGTCAGGTCCGCCATCTCACGCCTCCTCGCTCTCGGGGGACCGGAGCTCCGTCGCGCTCACTGGGGTCCTCCGTTCGGCACGGGCTCCACGGTCAGGGAGACGCCCTCGCCGGCCACGATGCGCACGCGGGTCCCCGCCGGGATGCGGTGGGAGGCCTTGGCCGACCAGATCTGAGAGCGAATGCGCACCTTGCCGCGCAGCGAGTCGGGGATCACCTCGGCGATCACGACGGCCTCCTCGCCCACCAAGCCGCCGGACGTGGTACTCATCGGCTCATGCGTGCCCGCGAGCCACCGGTAGTAGAAGATCGTCCCGACGGTCGCCACGACCGCCGCGAGCACGACCGCGATCGGCCCGAAGACGCTGTCGAGCAGCACCGACGGGATCAGGATGTAGAGGATCGCCCCGACGATCAGGATCGTCGCCGGGATCAGCAGGAGCGCTCCCGGGTGCGCCAGCTCGATGAAGAAGAGGGCGACGCCCACGATCAGCAACAGGATGCCGACCGCTTCGTTGACGTAGACCATTGGCTTCGGGATTCCGCTACCGAGGATAAGGTTCTAGCTGACCCCGACGAGGACCGACAGTGCGTCACGCGGATATAGGGCGCCGACCGAGGTCGCCGGGGGAGTTCGAGGGCGCAGCTCACCGCAGGTGACCGGGCCGCCTCGCCCCGATCCGCGCCGATACCGCGCCCAGCAGGGAGCGCACGAAGGCGGGCGACGCGTCGCGCGGAGCCGCGGGATCCACCCAGGCGTGATCGATCGCCTCCGGGGTGGCCCGCGGCGCACCGGCGGACAGCGGACGCGCGAGGTAGGCCACGATCACCCAGCGGGCCGGGTCCTTCTCCTCCTCCGGAGCCAGATCCTCGACGACGCCGAGCAGCCCGTCGATCGTCACATCGAGTCCGACCTCTTCGGCCACTTCGCGAACCGCGGCGTCGGTCAGGGTCTCGCCGGGGCGCGGATAGCCGCCCGGGAAGAGCCATTCCCCCCGGTACGGCTCGTCCTCTTCTCGGATGAGGAGCACCTTTCCTTCGCTGACCACGGCCGCGACGACGAGCAACCCCACGCGGGCGTCCCGCCGGTCCACGGGCGCGGCGCGCCGCGGTCGGGTCGGGGCGCTCCGCCCCGCCGTGCCCCCGGTACTGGTGAGCGCGGTGGAGCCGCTCATCGGGGTCCGTCCCGGCGGCGAGGGCGGTCCCGCTCCGTCGACCCTCGGTCGGAGGCGATCTCGATCGATGCCCCCCGGCGGTGCCGGGGATGAGCAGGAGACTGGTACCGCTCGACCATCTCTTCGGCCTCGCCGTCGTCGGGCACGGCGACCGGATGGCCCGCCAGCTCGATCGTACGGAGGGCACCCTCGAGCGCCCGGATCCGACGCGCGAGGATCTGGTTCTCCCGCGCGTACTGCTCGCAGATCACCGAGAGTCGCGCTCGGTCCCGCGCGTACTCCACGAGTCGCCGATGCTCCTCCCGTCGATCGGTCTCCCGGAAGCCGCTCGAGGTCGCTTCGCCCGGAGCGGGCAGGAGCGGCAGGACCGCGCGGAACCAGAGCCAGAACCCGTCGGGTCCGACCTCGTCCACGTCGATCCAGGCGCCCAGCCGGCGCCGGAGGTCGGCGGGAACGACGAATTCCTCCTCGTTCGGGGCGAGTCGCTTCCGTGGCGGGATTACGTAGCCAAGCACGTTCGCTGCCTCTTAGGGGTCATTGGCAGCGGACTGCGGTTTCCGGTCGCTCCTTCGCGACCGGCGGCTGACCCCTCAGCCGAACGACGGATGGAACGAGAGTATTTGAGCCGCCCGGGAGCGGAAGGCCGGACCTCGTGTCTCCGGGCCCCGGACGACCGAAACAAGATCGAGTCGGGACCCGCTCGAAGGGTCCCGACCGGCGGGAAAGGGTTCGTCCATCGGCGCGGCACGGCCCCCTAGAACGGGAGCACCTTGCGGCCGGCGTGATGCTGCGCGGTGATGATCCCGGTCGCCACGTACCACGCCGCGAGTCCGCAGATGAACGTGTCGATCCCCGTCGCCTCCCAGAGGCCGTTCGAGACCGTGCGCCCGGCCCCGGTGAGCCCGAAGTCGATGGCGAGCAGGAGGAACGCGAGGACCAGCGTCCAGAACACGAACGCGATCCCGACCCCGTGATAATGGGAATTGATGGCGAAGGTGAGGGTGAACAGGGTCCACACGACCATGAACCAGGCGATGTCGTACGGCGCGGTGGGCCCGAAGGCGGCGTCCCCGGTGAGCCCGCTCAGGAAGAGCGTGAACGCCCACCAGAACGCGCCGTAGCCCATGAACGCCGAGCCGGGGAAGATCTCGCCCCGCCGCAGCATGATGATCCCTGCGACGAACTGGGCGCTGCCCCCGAAGGCGAGCGCCATCGGGAACACCGCCCCGTTGTCGACGCCCCAGTGGACCCCATTCGACGCAATCCCTATCCCCGCGATCATGGTCGTCGTTCCGAACCCGCAGAGCCCTACGACGCTCGCAGGGGCCCAGAACGGGTCCTTCGCGGGAAGTGCCTCTTTCTCGCCGGTCCCGGCCGCCGGAGTTGCCATGGGGCCCCACTAGCGGATTTTACTACTTAATTCACGATGGAGTTAACCATGTTATGCCGTCGCGTGTTTTCTTTCCTCTTCAA
>JASHYV010000153.1 GCA_030064695.1 Thermoplasmata archaeon | reverse complement strand
AGTCTCGCCATAAGTCAGCTCGAGGGCAGATTTTACGTGGGGGTCGCTGGCGGAGTCCAGGCATTCAACACGACAGACCTCTCGGAGGTGGCAGACGTGCTCACGCTTCCGGGCACCACTTATCCTCTCGTTGTCGACCGCCCAGCAGGACTTCTGTGGGCCGTAAATTCCGTGGACGGACTAATCGGACTCAGCCTCACGGATCTTGCGCTGGAGGTTCACGTCTCGATGCCGATTGTCTACGCAGGCCCCGAGTCCGCGGTGCTCGGTCCCGATGAGGCTGACTTGTTCATTGCTAACGGCAATAACGGAACTGTCGCCGTGGTCGACACGGACTCTGGGCAACTCGTCGAGCCGGCGCTCGACGCAGGATCCGGCGCCGTGTCGGTTGCGTACGATTCCATCGACGACGCGATCTACGTGCTCGGAGCGAATGTCACAGTCCTGAACGCCACGACTTACACTCAGGAGGGAGGTGTAATCCCGGTTGCAGCTCACACGACTTCGACGGCAATCGCCTACGACGTCTCGCGGAACGCGGTGTACGCCGCTACCTACACGTCCGGCTCGAATCCGGGCGGGACGCTCTCGGCGATCGACGGGGCGAGTGTTGCAGACAGCTTCTCGACGCCGGTAGTTTCCATCCCGGTCGGACAGGGACCGGGCTACGTTTTGCCCGTCCTTTTCCCCGGTTCAACCTCGGAAGGCTCGGCCGAGATTTGGGTCTCGAACACCGCGGCCGGCACCTTGAGCCTTCTCTCGAGCCCGCTGGCCATCACCCAGTTCGCAGCCTCTCCCGCCTCGATCGATGTTGGACAGACCGCCCAGCTGCTCCTCCAGTACGTCGGGGGCGCGGGTCCTCCCACCATCTCCTACTCCGGGCTGCCCGCCGGCTGCGCTTCCACGTCCTCGGTCCGCTTCAATTGCACTCCCACGGAGAGCGGCACGTTCCAGATCGAAGTGACCTTGGTGGACCAGCTCGGGGGCGTCACTACCTCGAACGTGACTCTCTCGGTGTCGGGGCCCTTGTACTCGTCGATTTCCATCGGAGGAACGCACGGGGGTTGGTTCGACGTCGGGTCGCCCGTCTTCGCGAATGTCACCGTAACCGGCGGCCTTGCGCCCTACAGCTATCAATGGGCCTTTGGAGACGGAGCGACGGCGACCGGAAACCAAACTGAGCACACGTACGGCTCCGCCGGCACATTCGTGGTCTCGGTAACGGTGAGCGACTCGAACCTGGCTTCTGCGGTGGCCTCGGCCGCGATCATGGTCTACTCCTCTCCCACGGTGGCGCTCCACGCAAGCTCGCCAGTAACCGACGTCGGAGTCCCGGTGACGTTGAACGCCTCGGTCCAGGGCGGCTCTGGGACCCTGCTCGATTCCTGGTCGTTCGGGGACGGCACTCAGGGCGCCGGACTCTCCGTCCTGCATGCTTGGAGCGCCTCGGGTCGATACGCCGTCAACTTCACCTACGAAGACCGGGCCGGAGTCGAGGCCAATTCTACGGTCGCGATCGAGGTTAACCCCGCCTTGGCCGGAACGGCGGCGTGGAACTATTCCGCCTCCAACCCGAAGAGCGCTCGTCTGTTCCCGGTGTCGGCGTCCGGTGGCACGCCGCCCTACACGGCCACGTGGAGCTTCGGCGATGGGACCTTTTCGACGGCGACCTTCACCACTTCCACGAGCGACAGCCACGTATACGCCGCGGCGGGCAACTACACGGTGAACGTCACGATCACCGACGCGGTCGGAGCGACGCGCGACGTGAGTCTAGCCGTCAACATCACAGGAGCCCCACCGCCCAGTACCTCGACCTCGTCGTCCTCGAACGATCTCTCTACCGGCCTCTTCCTGGGCCTCATCGTCGGGGTGGCTGTGGCTCTGGCGGTGGTCTGGCTCGCGGGCCGCGGCCGACGCCGGAGCCCTCCTCCGCCACCGTCGCCCTACGTGCCCCCGCCGGCCTCGGCCCGGGCGGGCTGGAACGAGGACTAGCCCGGTTCGAGCCGACGCCCGTCGATCCCCGCACGAGCGAACGTGTAGCGAACCGGAACCCGGCGTTCGGCGTGGGTCCAGTACTCGCACCGCGTGCAGTGTTGTCCCAGCACCACGGACTCCCCGGTGAGCGTTTGATTGCGGATCGGCCGAAGCGGAGAGCCGCACACCGGACAGGAGGTCGGGGCCGGGCCGCGAGGTCGCTCCGTGTAGCGGACCCCCATCCGGATGCCCGGAACATCGAGCACGAGCCGCCGGAGCCGCGGGCCGCCTAGCACCGCGAGCGGCTCCTCGCGACGGAGCAGCTGAACGAGCGCCTCGTGGAACTCGGCCTGGGACTCGTACGACGCCTTTCCGCCCCGGACGACGCGACGCGCGAGTCGTCGCACGAGCTCGTCGGTCGGGCGCCGGTATTTCGGCTCCCGACGGGACTTAGCTGGCGGCGCGCCCGTGTCGCCCTTCTCGGGCACGGATCTCCTCCTCGTAGAAGCGACGCGCGAACTCCGCCTCGATGCGGCCGATGCCCAGCGTGGCCTCGTCCGCCTGGGCGAAGTAGGTGAGCAGGGACGCAGCCGCCGCCAGCCGGACCGAGCGGGACTTGAGCCGCGGCGAAAACTTCGGGAAGGTCGTCGTCTTGAGGGCCTTCTCCGACACCTCTCGAAGTCGCTCGTACAGTGTTCGCTCGAGGCGGACGGGCCGGGCCCGGAACTTGCCGGCCACCAGCGGATGGCCGATCTCGATCGCGTGCACCAGCGTGAGATGGTCCCGGATCTTCCCGGCGAGCTCGAAGTTGAGGTCGCCCAGCTCAAGCCGCTCCGCGCTCGCCTCGACGGCCCGGAAGCGCTCCCGGGTCATCGGGTGGAACCGCAGCAGCATCCGGTCCTCGAGGGCCGCGAAGTTCGGGTCGGCGATGGTGGTCCAATAGTCCTGCGCGCCGGCGGTCCTCACGTTGTAGTTCACCGAGAAGAACGAACGGAAGGTGTAGGGACCGACGGTGCCGAGCGTCGTCTCCCACTTGACCTCGCGCTGCTCCATGACGAGCTTGAGCGGCTCGACCATCCCGCGGTACTTGAACCAGTCATTGAACTCCGGCACGATGAAGTTGAACGTCCGGCCCGAATACGCTGCGCCGACGCGCAGGAACTGAACCGGCGTGATCCCGCCACAGTAGCGATTCCGGCCCGGGAGGCCGTGGGCGGGGACTCCGCTCCGCGGATTGCCCCGGACCAGATCGTCGATCGAGAAGGTCTTGCCCGTCCCGGGCGGGCCGAACAGCGCGAGGTGGAACCCGGTCGCCCCCGTGGTGCGACCGGTCGGCGCGAGCAGGGGCGCGTCCGAGAGCGCGTACTGCTGCAGGATCGAGATCAGGGAGTCGAAGTACAGGGCCTCCCCGAACAGATCCTTGAGGTACTCCGCCAGCTGGTCGACGTTGAACGTCTCCCCGAACTCGATCGTTGCGGAGAGCCGGTCCCGGAGCACTTCGCGGAGATGATCGAGGAAATCGTGGTCCATCGCCCGGATCTCGGCGTACTCGTCGGGCACGGGTTGGAGCGCGGAGGGCTCCACCGTCTCGGATCGTTCGACTTCGTCGAGCAGGAGCCGTCGGAGTTCGTCGGGATAGGGAACCTGGTACGCGCGATCCCCCTTCCCTTCGGCCAGCTCGACCAGCAGTCCTCGCTTCCGAAGTCGAGTGAGCAGCCGGGAGGGATCCTCGAAGACCCGGTCCCGGAGGAGTCGGGTCCGCAGCTCTGAGGACCGGAAGCGAGCCGGCTGGGAGGCCACCCCACGGAGCGTTCGCCGTCGATCCGAGTCGAGCACGACGGCCACGAGCACTCGGGCGACCGGGACGTCCGCGGCCGGCAGATCGAGAGACGCCGCGACCGCCACGGGGCGGCTACCGGTCGAGGCGTTTATATTAGGAGGCCCTCGAAGTTCGGGCCGGCGTGGTCGGCCGGAGCGCTTCCGCCTACGAGCGGGAGCTGCGCTACCTGTTCGAAGGGGAGCCGGGCGCCGTACGCAGCTACGCCCGCAAGCTTCCGCCCGAGGAGCGCGA
>JASHYV010000152.1 GCA_030064695.1 Thermoplasmata archaeon | reverse complement strand
CTTCGCTCGGCACGACGGCATCGAAGCCCGCGGCGAGGTACGCCTCGGTCCGCGAGGCGGCGTCGGGGCCCCCGGCGACGGAGAACGCGCCCGACTCCCGTGCGATGCGGGCGATCGAGAAGGCCCGGTCGGCCGTCAGGGTCTTGGTGTGGACGCCGACGACGTGCGGAGCGAACTCCTTGAGCGCGCGCCGGATCGCCCGGGTGTCGCGGTCGAACGTGAGATCGACCATCGCGACGTCGATGCCCGCGTCGCGCAGGTAGGCTCCGAGGGTGAGCAGGCCCAGCGACGGATAGAGCTCGACGAACTTCCGCTCCATCGGGTCCTCCCGGGCGAGGTATGGATCGACGAGGAGGACCCGCGGCCGGTCCCCGTCGACGTCGCGGGTCTCAGGCACGGTGCCCCCGGCGGTTCGGGATCGGGCGCCCGCCCGAGATCGCCCCGACCGGACAGTACGCGACGCACCAGCCGCAGTCGGTGCAGTTCTCGTGCACAACGAGCTTCGTGGGGGTGAGCTCCATCGCGTCGGGAGGGCAGACCCCCGTGCAGAGACCGCACAACACGCAGACGTGGTCGTCGATGGAGATCATGCGGTCCGTCCGGCGCAGCGGCGGGGCGCGCGGGTGGCGCGGGGCCCCGGACGCCTCACGTGGCGGAGGTCACCGCCTCGGGATGCAGCGCCTTGCCGAGCGCCACGAACCCGGTGAGCGCACACTTGATCCGGACCGGGGAGAGCGGGATGCCGAGCTGGCCCAGCACGTCGTCCCGGGTGAGCCGGTTGGCCTCGTCCACGGACAGCCCCTGCAGGCGGTCCGAGAGCATCGAGGCGCTGGCCACGCTGATCGCGCAGCCATCGCCCTCGAACCCGACCCCCTCGATCTTGCCGCCGTCGACCTTGAGCCGGAGCGTGATGTGGTCCCCGCAAAGAGGATTCGACTCCTCCCCCTGCCGGTTCGCTCCCGCGAGCGGACCGAAGTGGTGCGGCGTCCGGTAGTGCTGGAGGATCACCTCCTGATACATGTCCCACGCCACGGCGACCGCCTCGACCGGTCTCATCTCGCGCCCGGTATAAATCGGAGGGGGAACGGCGGAGAAACCCCGCCGGAGCGTGCCGGCTCGCCGAGAAACCGCCGCTCAACTTATAAACACATCCGAGTGTGTAAATCCGATGGCCGCCTCGGTGCCCCGGTACGACACCTGGATCTCGGCCGCGGACGTGGACGCGCTCTCCCGCGACCTCCATGATCCCGAGGGGTTCACGCGGAGCCGGCGCGACGACTACGACCGCTTCCTCCGCCTGCCGCTCGAACCGAACCCGCTCTACCGCGGCTACGGCTACTTCTCCAACGTCGATCTTGCCGGGCTCGACCCGAGAGCGCAGGGCACTCCGGTGGCAAGGCCCCCTGCGATCGAGGGCGCAGTGCGGATCGTCCACGACGCGAGCGGTACCTCGGTCGAGATCCCGGGGACGCTCCGCGACGCGGGGGTCCGGGTCCGGACCCTCGAGCAGCTGTGGAACGACGGAGCCGAACACCGGGACGTTTTCCTCCGAGGGCTCGAAGAGCCGGCCGACAAACTGTCGGCGCTCGCCGGCGTGCTCCTCAATCGGGGGTACCGTCTCGAGGTGCCCGACGGCTACCGTGAGCCCGTCCGCCTGCAGGACCTGACCGTACTTTCCCGACCCCACGAGGCGCTGTCGGTGCGCCGGTCGATCCGCGCGGGCCGCGACGCCCAGTTGCTCGTCACCGAGGAGGTGTTCAGCACGAGCGCGGTGCCCGACGGGCAGCGGGTCTATGCGTCCTCGAACGACCTCGAGCTGGGGGACAACGCGAAGGGCGTCGTGCTCACGGTCCATGCGCCCGACCTGCGCGCGGTCTCGATCTACCGGCGCTCCGCACGGACCGCGAGCCAAGCGCGACTCGCCTGGATCTGGAACGGACTCGGCGGGTTCCGCACGAAGATGCGCAATCACACGACCTTCGAGGGCAACGGCTCCGCGGTCGACGACCTGCAGACGTTCTTCGGCGAGAAGGAGCAATCCTACGACAGCTCCGTCGATTTTACCCATGCGGCCACCGACACCCACAGCCAGTCAGTGACCCGCGGGGTGTTCCGCGACCAGGCTCGGGGCATGAGCCGGGGGCTCGTACGGATCGAGCCGAACGCGAACAAGACGATCGCGTTCGTCTCGGAGCATGCGATGTTGCTGTCGAAGGGCGCGCGGTCCGACTCGATCCCGATTCTCGAGATCCTCTGCCGCGACGTGAAGGCGACGCACTCGAGCTCGGTGGCCCCGGTCGACCCGGAGAAGGTCTTCTACCTCGAGTCGCGCGGGATGGACGAGGCGGAGGCGGTTCGCGCGATCGGGGAGGGGTTCCTCTCGTACGTCCACGATCGCGCGCCCATCTCGGGCATCCGGGACATCCTCTACCCCAGCCTCGCGCGCCGGTGGGACGGGAAGGACCTCGCTTGGCGGGCGGAAGCCTTCCCGACGCTCCCAGCGCTCGAGGTTTCCGGCACCGAAGCCGCGCCCGAGTGGAGATTCGACTCGAAGCTCCGCTGAGCCGGAGCGGTCCCTGCGTCGATGTCCCTGATCCTGAACCCGCACCAGTATCCGACCGCCTCGCTGGTCACCCTTCGGGCGACGATGGTCGAGGGTCTCCGGGAGGTCGCGGAAGACCTCGACTCGCCTCGGGGGAAGGTGGTGGACCCCGCGGGACTGGAACGCGCTCGGGATCTGATCCGCGCGGCCCGGGGCGCCCTATCGGGAGAGGCTCCCCCCGATGCGGAGCGGCTGGCGGCGGAGATCAACCTCGCCTACGCCGCCACGCTCGCGGCGGTCGACCTGATGAAGTGCCACACCGACTTGCCTCGGGTCCCGCGGCGCCGGTCGGCGCCCACGACGTAGGCGCGACGCGCCTCAGCCGACCGCGCCGGTCATCTCGAGCTGGATCAACCGGTTCAGCTCGATCGCATAGTCGACCGGGAGCTCCTTCGCGAACTCAGCGAGGAAACCCATCAGGATGAGGTGGATCGCGTCGGACTCATTGAGTCCACGGCTCATGAGGTAGAAGATCTGCTCCTCACCGATCTTCCCGACGACCGCCTCGTGGGTGATCGTCGCGTCCTCCTCGTGGATCTCGTTGTACGGGTATGTGTCGGAACGCCCGGTCGCGTCCGGGAGCAGCGCGTCGCATCGGACCGCGGCCTTCACCCCCGTGGCCCCGGGGGCGACATGCAGGAGTCCACGGTAGCTCGTCTGGCCGCCGCGAATGGCAATGGACTTCGCGATGATCTTGCTCGACGTGTCGGGAGCCGAGTGCACGGCCTTTGCGCCGGAGTCGATGATCTGCCCTTCGCTCGCGAACGCGACCGATAGAATGTCCGCGCGCGCGCCGCGGCCCTTGAGGTAGACCGACGGGTACTTCATCGTGATCTTCGAGCCCATGTTCCCGTCGACCCACTCGACGAGCGCGTTCTCCTGAGCGACGGCGCGCTTCGTCACGAGGTTGTAGACGTTCTTGGACCAGTTCTGGACGGTGGTGTACCGGATCTTGGCGTGCGGTTCGGCCACGACCTCGACGACCGCCGCGTGCAGCGAGTCGGTGGAGTACACCGGGGCGGTGCAGTTGTGCACGCTGAACCCCTTCACGAGGTAGGTGTTGTTGCCCCCGGCGACGTGGAAGTTGTAGACGCTTCCGTGGTACGGGGACCGGGCGATGCCCCGAATCGGGACCAGGAACGCGTTGCCGGAGCGGTGCACTGCCTGCGCCCGCTTCCCCACCTGATGGTAGACGATGTACATCCGGCGGTGCGAGATCTGACGGCCGTCCGGCATCGTCTCGTCGAACGGCTCGCGGATGTTGATGGTCGCGTAGACTCCCTGACGCGCCTGGAGTTCCTGGACCTGGAACGCCACCTGTCGGGAGATCGTCATCACGCGGTGGACGGTGCCGTACCGCTCGTACACGTTGCCGTCCCCGTTGTAGTACGTGCGGAGGAGCGTCCGCTGCTTCTCCGGCGGGAGCTCCATCACCGCCTTGCTGAGCGCCTTGTGCTCCGCGTACTTTCCGGCGTGCTGGACGCAGAAGTCGTGCAGGTCGTTGGAGTAAACTCCCACGACCACGGCGTGCTTCTGAGGCTGTTCGTTGACCCAAGGGGTCTTGCCCGTCAGCGCCTGGATGGCCCCGGACAGCTCCCGGACGAACTCCTTCTCCTCGATGTGGAAGGTGAAGGTGAGCGCCTTGCAGCCATTGATGATCTGGGCGCAGCCCTCCGAGAGGTAGTACCCGAGCACGACCATCGCCGGCTCCGAAAGCGCCGGATCGTCGCGGACCGTCTGGTTGATCGGATAGTGGACGAAGTCCCCCACCCGGAGATCGCCCGCGGGGATGAACTCCGGAGTCGCCTGGAGCAGCTTCTCCACGTTCACATCGGTGTGCGGACGGGTTCGGCGCTCGCTGACCTGGACCTTGCGCCGGGGCACCACCAGCACGGGGTGCTCGGGCGTGAGCTGGAAGGCGTTCCCGACGGACACCGGGGTGATCTGGATCAACTCCCCGTCGAACGGCCGCACCATCGTCTTCTCGACGGTGGTTTCGATCCCGTCGCTGTTGAGGACGGATTGCCCCGTCTCGATCGCTTCGATCGGCGTCAGCCGGTCCCCGACGAGAACCTCTCCGCCTAGGGGGACGCAACCCTCTATGTAATGGACCTTCGCGCCGCGATCGGCGACGATGAGCGTGCGCTCGAACTGGCCCACGTTCTTGGCGTTGATGCGGAAGTAGGCCTGCAGCGGTATGCCGGCGTCCACGCCGGGAGGAACGTACACGAAGCTGCCGCCTGACCAGACAGCGCTGTTCAACGCCGAGAACTTGTTGTCGTTGTACGGTACGACCTTGCCGAAGTACTTTCGGACGATGTCCGGGTGCTCCTTGACCGCAGTGTCCGTGTCCGTGAAGATGACGCCCTTCGCCGCGAGGTCCTCACGGATCTTGTGGTAGACCGTGCCGCTGTCGTACTGCGCTCCGACGCCGCCGAAGTACTCCCGCTCGGCCTTCGGAATGCCGAGCTTCTCGAAGGTGTTCTTGATGTCCGCGGGGAGGTCCTCCCACTTCCGCTTCGTCTCGCCTTCGAGCAGCGGGTTCGCGTAGTAGGTGTAGGAGTCGAAGTCGATGTCGGAGAGGCTCGGGCCCCAGTCCGGCATCGGGCGCTCGACGAAGTGCTCGTAGGCCCGGAGCCGGTACTCCAGCATCCAGGGCGGCTCTTCCTTGAACTTCGAGATCTGCTCGACGACGTCGCGCGAGAGGCCCTTCGGAATCCGGAGCCGGTAGGTCTCGGGATTCTTGAAGTCGTAGCGAGTGTAGTCGAGTGGGGTGATCTCCCCGGCCTGCGCCATAGCACCCTCGTCGAATTCCATCACCTGAGTGTATTTAAATGGGAGGTCGTGTGAGGAGCGACAAACCGCCACCCTCAGCGAATCGACCTCTGAGCAGGCTTATGTCGGCCTCGGCGCGACACACCACCGCACGCCTCAGGCGGCGGCGTGGAAGTGGCGGGAGATCTTCTCGAGGCCGTCGAACAGCCGGTCCACTTCGGCCTCGGTGTTGTAGAGGTACGGGCTCGCCCGTGTGAGGGCCGGAACCTGGAGCCGGTCCATCAGCGGCTGCGCGCAATGGTGACCGGCGCGGACACAGATCCCCTCCGCGTCCAGCAGGCTCGCGACGTCGTGCGGGTGGACTCCGTCCAGTGCGAAGGAAAAGACCGCCTCCCGGTCCGCGGCGGCGGGCGGGCCGAAGTAGCGCAGCCGGTCCGGCAGGCGCTCCTTCGCGCTCCGGATCATCTTCTGTTGGAGCGCCCGATCGTGGTCCTGGATCCCCTCCCAGCCGACCCGATGCAGATAGTCGAGCGCGGCCGCGAGCCCGACCGCTCCGCCCACGTTCGGCGTCCCCGCCTCGAACTTGGCGGGCGCATCTCGATAGGTGACCCGGTCGGTGTGGACCTCCCGGATCATTTCGCCGCCGCCCATGCAGGGCGGCATCGACTGCAGGAGCTCCGTGCGACCCCAGAGGACCCCGATACCCATCGGTCCGAGGACCTTGTGCCCGGAGAAGGCGACAAAGTCGGCCCCGAGCTGCCCGACGTCGAGCGGGAGGTGCGGGGCGGCCTGGGCCGAGTCGACCACTACCAGCGCGCCGGCCGCGTGCGCGCGCTCGGCGATCTCTCGGATCGGGTTCACGGTACCCAGTACGTTCGAGACGTGCGAGACCGTGACCACCTTGGTCCTCCGGTCCAACCACCGGTCGAGGTCGTCGAGCCGGAGCCGGCCCTCGTCGTCGATACCCACGAACTCGAGCTCGACGCCCGGGTCCTCGCGCAGGAAGTGCCAGGGGACGATGTTCGAGTGGTGCTCCATCACGGTCGCCACGACCCGGTCGCCGCGCTCGAGCGTCCCCCGCGCGAGGCTCGTGGCGACGAGATTGAGCCCTTCGGTGGTGCCCCGCACGAAGACGACCTCGTCCGGGGACTTCGCACCAATGAAGTGCGCGACACGTTCCCGGGCGCCTTCGTACGCCTCGGTGGCGGCGACGCTCAACCCGTAGACGCCCCGGTGGACGTTCGCATTCTCTTCCCGGTAGTACGCGGACTCCGCGTCGATGACCGAGTTGGGTTTCTGCGAGGTCGCCGCGGAATCGAGGTAGACCAGGGGTTTGCCGTCGAACGGGCGCTCGAGGATCGGGAAGTCGTGCCGGACCCGCTCGACGTCCATCGGGGTCCTCGGCGGGAACGCGAGGGCCGCGTTAGGCGGCCCCGGGGACTCCGACCTTCACGAAGTCGTACCCCTTCGCTTCCAGCTCCTCCGCGAGCTCGCGCCCACCGGAGAGGGCGATGACGCCGTCGACCATCACGTGCACGCGGTCGGGCCGCAGGTACTTCAGGATCCGTTGGTAGTGCGTGATCACGAGGAAGCCGGCCCCGCCGCCTCGCTCCTGGTGGATCTTCGCCACCGCCTCGCCGACCGCTCGCACGGCGTCGATGTCGAGGCCGGAGTCCGGCTCGTCCAGGATCGAGAAGGTCGGGTCCAGCGTCGCCATCTGCAGCACCTCGACGCGCTTCTTCTCCCCGCCGGAGAACCCCTCGTTGAGCGAGCGCTTCAGCAGCGCCTCGTCCATCTCGAGGTACCCCAGGTGGGCCTTGAGATCGGTGTCGTACTGCTTCGTGTTCGCCGTCTCGGCGGTATGCCGCTGCATGTAGGCGGTCCAGAGGAACTTCGACAGCGAGAGGCCGGAGACCTCCTGCGGGTACTGGAAGCCCAGGAAGAGGCCCGCTCGGGACCGCTGGTCGACGGTCATCTTGAGGAGATCCTTGCCGTCGAGGGTGGCGGAGCCCTGCGTCACCTTGTACTTGGGGTGCCCCATAAGGGCATAGGCAAGCGTGCTCTTCCCGGAGCCGTTGGGTCCCATGAGCGCCGTCAGCTCTCCGCTGTGCAGCGTGAGGGTGACGCCCTTCAAGATCTCCTTGCCCGCCACCTCGGCGTGGAGGTTCTCGACGACGAGCGTGTGGGCCGGCCCGGCCTTCTCCGAGGTCATCGACCGATACGAGCCGATACCGTTATTTAAGCATGGCGTGGTGTGTAAATTCCGCGAGCTCCGGGAGCGGGCTGCGGAGGGTCGGAAGGGCGAATGACGGCGACGGACGGCGGCGCGCTCGAGGGGACCCGGGGCCGGATCCTCGAGGAGCTCGCCTCGGCGCCCCGCACGGCGCGCGACCTCGCCGAGAAGCTCGGCATCCAGGAGAGCGCGGCCCGCGGCCATCTCGACCGGATGGAGGAGCGGGGCCTCGTCGTCCCGTCGTTCCGGCGGGAGGGCGTGGGACGTCCCCGAAAGCGGTACATGCTGACGGGACAGGGACAGGACCTCTTTCCGAAGCAGTACGACCGCATCCTCGACACCGTCGTCGACGAGCTGCTCGCGCGGGAAGGCGAGGGCTACGTGAGCGCCCTGTTCGCGGAGGCGGCGGAGCGGATGGCCCGCTCGGTCGCCAGCGAGATCCCGAAGGGCGGCAC
>JASHYV010000151.1 GCA_030064695.1 Thermoplasmata archaeon | reverse complement strand
CTCGTGGTGCTGTTCGCTCGTCCGCGGCACCCGACCACTTCACCGGTCCCCTACGGGGCCCAGATGGGCACGGCGGCTGCGCCCTTCCCGACGACCGGCGGGGCTTCGACGACGCCGGGCGCGACGTTCCTCTGCCCGTACTGCGGTTCCGTGCGACCGGCGGAGCCGGTCCGATGTCCCCGGTGCGGCGCGTACTGAGCGTTCAGGCGGCGGGGGGCGTGGGCGGGACCGCCTCGTCCGCTTCGGGGCTCTCGCCGGCGGGGGATCCCTCGGGGGAGGGCTCCGGGGGCGCGACCGCGCCGTCCGGGACCTGCCCGGCCGTCGCCGTCGAAGGGGGAACCCCGAGCTTCTGCTCCAGGAAGCGACGGATCTCCTCGGGCCGCGTCGACGCGATCCCGAAGTACTCCGCGAAGCGGCGGGTGGTGGTGAGCTCGAGCGTCGAGCCCTTCGGTTCCGTCGCGACGAGGCCGAGCCCCCTCAGGTGCTGGACCTCCTCGTAGGCGACATCGCCGATCATCTTCACCAGCATGCTCTGCAGGATCGGCTGGTGATAGGCGATTAGCGTGAGCGCCTTCACCGTCCGGGGCGCCATCTCGACGGGCGTCACCGAGTGGACGGTCGCGACGTAGCTCTCCTTCAACTGCAGCGCGTAGCGGTCCCCCACCCGACGGACCTCGAGCGCCGACTGCCGGTGCTCGTAGGTCTGCTCCAGCGTGCGGACCGCCCGCTGCACGGGCCGGTAGTCCTCGAGCTCGAGCGCAGCGGTGAGCTCCTTCACGCTGAGCGGTTTTCCCGCGGCGAACAGGACGGCCTCGACCCGGAAGACCAGGTCGTCGAGCTTGGACGGCATGGCGGCTCAGGACGGCTCCTCCGGTACGGGGGCGCGTTGCTCCGCCGTGCGGACCACGAGGACGGGCGACTCCGCGAGGACCTCCTGGCGGAGTTCGATCGACCGCTCGCGGGCGAGGAACAAGGCGGCGAGGAAGATCGCCACGAGGTGGTCGCGGCCGGTGCGCGGGTTCCAGAGCGAGAGCAGCGGGAACGGCTCGCCGATCGGATGTTCGAGGGCGGCCGTCCAGGTGTCGGCGAGATCGTGCTCGGGGATGTCCCCGTGGACCAGCACTTCGGGCGGGGCGCGCTGCTCCTCTCGGAGCCGTTCGCGGAGCTCCTGGATGTGGATCGCCCGTCGCGCGTCCTGCTCGGCCTCGCCGAAGGCGCGGACCAGCTCCAAGAGCGAGACCGGCCGGGTCTCGGGGTGTCGGACCATCTCGAGCAGCGGGGGGGCGTCGGCGGTGCCGAGCACGGCGGAGGTCACGTCGACCGCCTCCGGGGTGTCGAGCATCGGAAGGTACCCGTCGTCCGCGAGCTCGCCCGGGACCGCCGTCGGGTCGAGGGGCGCCGGGTCGGGAAGCGCGCGGGCTTTGAGGATCTCCTCGGACTGCAGGTAGAGGATGCTCCAGGCCATGTAGACGAGCCGGCCCGCGATGGCGAAGTTGACCGCGCCGTCCTCGCGGACCCGGCCGAGGTAGGATTGGGTGAACTTCACGAGGTCGATCTCCCAGGGATCGAACTCCTCCTCCATGACGAGCTCGAAGAGCAGCGCCATCGCCTTCTGGAACGGGTCGGGGATGACGAGGTGGACCCCTTCCTTCAGGTCCTGGACCAGCGCGAGGTACCGCTCCAGCAGCTTCGAGGTGTCCTCGGTCTCGGCCTCGCCCAGCAGCGACTGGTGGAAGATCAAGTAGCGGAGGACCCGCTCGGCGGCCTCGCGCGGTACGGCGTTCGGGGCCGCCAGCTCGGCCGCCTCGGACTCGGAGATCGTCATCGGGCCTCCACGGCGGCCGGCGGGGCCGCCTCGGGACCCCGGGCGCCCTCTCGGCTCTCGACATCATGGATGTCGTCGAGCCGGATCCCGACCACGCGGGAGCAGCCGTCGCCCCGCATCGTCACGCCGAAGAGCTGGTGCGCGAACTTGAGCGTCACCTTGCGGAGCGAGATCACGATGAACTGCGCCCGCTCGGCGTTCCGCCGAAGCATCCGGCCCACGTACTCCGCGTTCAGCCCGTCCAGCGACATGTCGACCTCGTCGAACACGTAGAGCGGGCTCGGATCGTAGCGCTGCAGCGAGAAGATGAACGCGAGCGAGGCCAGCGATTTCTCGCCGCCCGAGAGCTGCTCGAGGCGCGTGACGTTCTTCCCCACCGGGCGGGCCCGGATGAGGAGACCGCCCGCGAGCGGATCGGCCGGGTTCTCGAGGGCGATCTCGCCCTCTCCGCCCGCCGAGAGCTCGCCGTAGATCTCGTGGAAGTGGCCGTTGACCTGCGTCACGACCTCGGTGATCTTCTCGCGCTTCTTCGTCTCGATCTCGCCGACGAGGCCGGTGAGCTCGGTCTTCTCGGCCGAGAGCCGTTCGACCTCGGCCTGGAACTCGTCGAGGCGATGCTTCTCCTCGTCGTACTCCTCGACGGCGCGCAGGTTGACCGCGCCCATCGCCTGAAGCTGCTGGTCGAGCGTCGCGACCTTCCGCTTGAGCTCGTCCAGCGACATCGGCTTCTCGTTCGGCTCGGGATCGGGGAACTGGCGGAGCGCCTCCTGGAGCTCCTTCACCTTCTCCTCCGCCTGCGCGCGCCGGGTCTCTTCCGAGGTGAGCATGCCGCGCCGCGTCTGGAGGTTCGCCTCGACCTGGCCGAGCTTGCCGGTCACGTCGAGCCGATCCGCGTCGAGCTTCCGCTTCGACTCCGCCTGCGCCTTCTGCGCCTCGCCCTGCTTCGACTCGACCGACTTGAGGGCATCCAGCGCCTCTCGGGCCGCCGAGAGTCCCTTCTCGGTCTGGGCGATCTCCTTCTTCTTGGCGATCACGGCCTTCTGGGCGGTCTCGAGCTCCGAAGAGTGCGATTCGAGCGTCGAGGCGAGCGCCGCCAGCGAGGCCCGTACGGACTCAAGCTCGCCGTTGACGCGGACCCGCTCGTCCGCGGTCTGCTGGGATGCCTCCTGGAGCGTCCGGAGCTTCGCCGAGAGCGCCTGCGGGAGCTGACCCAAGTACTGCTCCTGAGCGGCCTGGATCGACCTCTTGAGCTCGGCGATCTCGCCCGCGAGGGACTGGACCGCCGCCTCGGCCGCGTCGAGGGCCGACTGGGCCCTCGCCTGGGTCTTGACCGCCGCCTGGATCTTCTCTCGGGCCGTCGCGAGCCGGTCGCGGGCGCCCGTCAGGTCGCGGTCGAGCACGGCGCGCGTGGACTGGTGCGCCTGGTCCTGGATCGACCGGGTGGACAGCTCCTCGGCCAAGGTCCGGATCTTCTCCGCGACCTTCGCGAGCTCTGTGCGGCCCGCGTTCTCGGCCGCGCTCTTCTCCCGGAGCTCGTCGCCGAGCCGCTTCAGCTCGACCGCGCTGTCGGCGCCCCGGCCGCCCGCGGGATCAAGGTAGCCGCCCGAGATCGCTCCCGTGGGCTCGATGAGGTCCCCCGAGAGGGTGACGAGGCGTACGCCCCCCATCTGGGAGCGCGCGTGCGCGAGGTCGCTCATCACGACCGTCTCGCCGAAGACGTACCAGAAGGCGGACTGCAGGGCCTCGTCGAACTTCACCAGGTCGAGGGCGAACCCGCTCGACCCCTCGGTCTTGGAGACGAGGAGCGACTTGCCCTTCGGGCGGCCCGGGAGCATCTTGTTGAGCGGAAGGAAGGTCGCCCGCCCCCGCTTTTCGGAGCGGAGGAGCTGGATGCACTCCTCGGCCACCTGGTCGGACTCGACGACCAGCGCCTGGAACCGGCCGCCGCCCGCGACCTGCAGGGCGGTCTTGTATCTCGGATCGAACTCGGCCAGCTCCTCGACCGTTCCCCGGATGCCGGCGATCTTGCCGAGGTTCCGCTGGGAGAGGAGGAAATCGACCGCCGCGAG
>JASHYV010000150.1 GCA_030064695.1 Thermoplasmata archaeon | reverse complement strand
CTCCATCGGCGGGATCCTCTCGCTCGCCCTGGTGGCCCAGTACCTCGGGGGGCCGGGGGCCGTCACCTCGGTGGGGGTGGCCCTCGTGCTGCTCATGTCGCTCGCCGTGATCCTGCTGGAGGTGTCGGGAGCCCTGCTCTCGATGCGCCCGTCCGCCTCCGACGGACGCCGGAGCGGAGGGCCGCTCTCCGGCGGGGTCTTCGAGGCGGTCGGGTTCTTCCTCCTCGGGCTCGGCGGCCTCGCCGGCACGGAGGGTGCGTTCGGAGGAGCGGCGGTGGCGCTGCTCGGCGGCTACCTGGTCTATACGCGACTGCGGCCCACCTTGGCGACGATCGCGCCCCCCGGCGGCTCGGGACCCCCATTGCCGACCGGCGGGACCTCCACCTTCGGCCGGACCGACGGGGGCGCCGCGAAGAAGTGACGGGGCGGGCGACGCGGGTCCGCGCGGTCGCATAGCCTCATAAGGGGAGCCGCCTCCCGCGACCGGATGGCCGCCGCCGAGGAGAAACCGACCCGCTCCTCCCGGCTCCATCGCTGGCTGCGGGCGAACCGGGCGCTGATCTACGGGGGCGTGTTCGCCGTGGGTCTCTTCCTCTCGGTGCTGGCGCTCGGGTACTTCACGCCGCTCTCGAGCTCCTGGCCGTTCTCCGCGATCAACACGGTCACCAACACCCCGTCGGCGAACTACAACCTCGTCTTCGTCGTCCTGGGGCCGATCATCTCCATCGTCGGGGCCTGGCTGTTCGGCTCGTACCTGACGGCCCGGCGCAAGTTCGAGCACCTGATGGTGACGAAGAGCAAGGCCGAGTTCCTGCGCAACATCCCGGAGCTCGAGGAGCTGCTCTGGGAGCTGACCCCCGCCGACGAGCTCCGGTACGAGGCGAAGAAGGCGGAGCTGAAGCTCCGCCGCTGACGCGGCCGCCGCGTCCGCCACCCCGTTAAGTAGCGAGGGTCCGTCGTCGGCGCATGGCGGGCGCCGCCACCGGCGAACGGATCGAGGGGTTCCGGTTCCGGCGGCTCGAGAAGCCCGAGGAGTTCCGCCAGGTCGAGGACGTGGTCCGCGCCACCTGGGGTACCGAGGCAGCCCCCGGCCTCTCGCCGATGTTGGGGCGTGTGCTGCAGGACAACGGCGGCCTCGTCCTGGGCGCGTTCGCGGACATCTACCTCGCCGGGTTCTCGGTCGGTCTGCTCGGCTGGGACGGCACGACGCTCTATCTCGCCTCGTTCCTGACGGCGGTTCGGCCGGAGTACCAGAACCACCACCTCGGATTCCGGCTCAAGGCGTACCAGCGCGAGGAGGTGCTGAAGTGGGGCCTCGGCGAGATCCGCTGGGTGTTCGATCCGCTGCAGAGCCGCAACGCCTGGCTCATGGTCCATCGGCTCGGGGGACGGCCCGACCGGTACTACCCGCACTACTTCGGCCAGCTGCCGGACGCGATAAACCGCGGCCTCGAGACCGATCGGCTGCGCGTGGTCTGGCCGCTCGCCGCCCCGGAGGTCGAGGCGCGCCTCGCCGGCCCGGCCCCCCGGCCCGAGGAGGACCGAGCCCGTTGGGAACGCTCGACGGCGATCGTCGAGAGCGAGGTCGGAGAGAGCGGCCTGCGGGTGCCGACGGCGGTCGGCGAGCCGGCCGGGGCGTCGGCCCACCTCGAGATCCCATTCGACGTGGGCCTCATCCGGGAGCACGAGCCGAAGGCGTTGTACCGATGGCGCCACGCGGTCCGGGACGCGTTCCGGGCGGCCCAGGACCTGCGGTACGTCGTCGACGACTTCGCCGTCGTCCCCACCGAGGAGGGGCGACGGAGCTTCTATTTCCTGAAGCCGCAGCCCCCGGCGGAGTCGGCTCCCGCCCCGCCGAAGTGATGCGAGTCGGAAGGGTATAATGGGCGCCCGGGGCTCGTCCGTGGGGGAACGATGTCGCCGGGCTCCCGGTCGCGCCGACCCTCGCTGCTGCTGCTGCTGATCCTGGTGGCGGCGCTCGGCGTCGGGGCCGCCGCGGTCGCTCTCGAGAGCGGGGGCACCGGGCTGCCCTCCGGAACGATCTCGTTGAACGTCTCCACCCCGATCCTCTTCGGCGCGCTGTTCCTCGTCCTGGCCGCGGGGATCGGGTGGTTCGTGTACCACCGTCTCACCGACTCGACCCGGGCCATCCCCGGCCGGTTCTTCGTCTGGCCGCTGATCTTCTTGCTGCTGCTGATCCTCTGCGTCGGCGTCGGCCACCTCTTCTCCGGCGCGCCGCTCGCGCACTCGAGCACCGGGGCGGCCGGCACGAACAACACGACGTCCACGCAGACCAACACGTCGAAGAACTCGACGGTGAACGTCACCGGATCCGCGCAGACCCTGCTCGGCCTGTCGCTGCCCGCCTGGGCCCTCTTCGGGGCGGTGGCGATCGTCGCCGCCGCCCTCGTCCTCGTGGCCGTCCCCGCGGTCGGACTGCTGCTCCGCTCCGGCCGGACTCCCAAGGCGGGGGCGGCGGCCGCGGCCGCCGCCGCGGCCGGAGCGGATCTCGAGCACGCGGCCTCGGCGCTCGAGTCCGGCGCGGACCCCCGGTCGGTGATCCTCGCGCTGTACGCGTCGCTGCTCGCCCACCTGGAGCCGATGGTCGGGGACCTGGACCCGAGCACCCCGGAGGAGATCCGCTCCCACCACCTGGTCCGCCTCGGGATCCGGCCCGCGGCGGCGCACGCGCTCACCCGCCTCTTCGAGGAGGCCCGGTACTCCTCGCACCCGATCGACGCCGCGAAGGCGGCCCGGGCGACGGTGGTCCTGCGCGCCGCGGAGGCCGATCTCGTCCGCCGGCCCGATGGGCCATGAACGCTCCGTTCTCGTGGATGTTCCCCACGATCGCCGCGGTCGCGAGCGGGCTCGCCATCGGCGCCGGGCGGGACCTCACGCTCGCGGTGCCGGCCGCGGTGGTGGCGGTCGCGGCGGGGGGGCTCACCGTCGTGGAGGCGCTGGCCCGTCGTCGGGCCCCGTCCCATCCCCCGCCGGCCGTGCCGGCGAATCCGCGGGCGACCCTGCAGCAGGCGTTCCGCGGCGGCGCCTACGGTCGGGAGCTGCTCGTCGACCTCGTGGACCGGATCGAGCGCGCCGGCCCGCACCCGGAGCTCCCCGGCCGCTCCATCGAGGCGACCCGGGCGCTGGCCGCGCTCTCGCCCGACGAGTTCCGCCGGTATCTCCGGGACCGCGTCGATCAGCTCGAGGGGTCGGAGTGAGCGGTCCCGCGTCGGCGCCCCTGCGCTGGCGGGCCCGGACCTTCGGGCTCCTCGGCGCCGCCGGGGCGGTGGTGGCCCTCGGGGTCGCGCTCCGGGACCCCGTGGCGCTCTACTTCGCGCTCCCGCTCCTCTTGGCCCCAGTGGCGTCGGCGCTCGCCGCGCCGCGGAGGGCCCCGACGGCCGCGTTGGGCTGGACCGAGTCCGGGTCGGCGGGCGTGGTGACGGTCGAGGGTTCGGTCGCGCCCATGGCGGGACCGGCAGAGGACCTCGCGGTGGAGCTCACCCGCCCCGCCGGCCTCGTGGAGGCAGCGCCACCCGAGACACGATGGGAGCCGGACCGGGTCGAGTTCCGCCGGCAGTGGCTCGCTCGCGCCCCCACGATCTCGACGATCGAGCCGCCGCGCGTCCTCTGGCGCGACGCGGCCGGTCTCGTGGAGCGGGACGTGGCGCTGTCCGGTAGCCCGCTCGTCGTGGTGCGGTACCCCCCGGAGCTCGTTCGCCTGCGCTCCGTGCGCCTTGATCGGACGACCGTGCTGCCCGGCGAGACGCGGTCCCGGCGGCTGGGCTCGACGGGCGAGTTCTTCGGCCTCCGCGAGGCGGAGCCGGGGGAGCCGATGCGGCGGATCAACTGGCGGGCCTCGGCCCGCACGGGCCGACTGCTCGCCAACGACTACGCGCTCGAGCGCACTGGCGATCTCCTGCTGCTGCTCGATGCCCGCCCCACGATCCTCGGAGCGGAGGTCGACGAAGCCCTGTTCTCCATCTCCCGCGCAGCCGCCGCGGGCATCGCCGAGGCGTTCCTCTCCGCGAAGGCCCGGGTCGGCCTCGGCATCTACGGGGAATTCCTCGACGTGGTGCCGCTCTCCACCGGCCGGACCCAGCGCGCCCGGCTGCAGGCCGCCCTCGCCCGCGCCCGCATCGCGACCGAACCCGGACCGACCGAGCGCTGCGTCCTCGCGATGCGCCGGTTCTTCCCGCGGGGGATCACCACATTCCTTGTCTCCTCCCTCTCGGACGAGTCCGGCTTCGAGCTGGTACCGCACCTCCGCCACCGGGGCTACCCGACGGTGGTCCTGAGCCCCTCCCCGCTCCCGCTGATGCAGGGAGGCGTTCCGCTCCCCGAGGCCGACGCAGCCCTCGCGGAGCGCCTCCTGCGGCTGGACCGGAGGAGCGGCGTCCGACGCGCGTGGCGCGACGCGCCAACGGTCGACTGGGAGTCGTTCGACTCGCTCGCCACGTTCGTGGACTTCCTGCGCCGGCCCGCCCCCCGGAGGTTCGGATGATCCCCGCGCGACGCTGGGGTCTCCCGGGGCTCGCCCTCGGGCTGGCGGCGGGAGCGCTGCTGGCCCTGTTCGGCCGGTGGCCGGCCCCGCTGCTCGGCGCGGTCCTCCTCGGAGGCGGAGCGGCGGTGGTCCTGCGCCTCGCCGGCTCGGACCGGCTCCGCCCGTACGCCGCCGCCCCCGCGCTCGCCGCGCTCGCGGCGGCCGCCCTCGGCGCGGTGGCGACCCCGGCGACCGAGCTCCTGGGCGGCGTCGCCGGCGTGGCCCTCCTCCTCTGGCTCGTCGACGACCCGGACCGCCCTCCCGGCGGGCTCCGTCGGGGGGCCATGATCGTGCTCGTCCCGCTCTTCGCGGTCGCGATCGCCTGGTCGGCGGGCTCGCTGCTGCCGCCCGGCGCCGTGCCGTTCGGCGTCGCGGGTGGCCTGCTCGCGCTGGTGCTGGTCGCCCTCGCCTTCGTCCTCGGGCGGCCCGACCTGCTCGACCGGGAGCCGGCGGAAGCGTCATAGGGACGGCGGCCGTCCCCTCCCCCGGCGCGGCGCTCGCCGCGCCCGGGTACCGACGAAGGGTCCCTCTCGACTCTACGCGGACGGGTCGTCCGCCGAGGATGACGTGAGGACAACCCCGGTGTCCGACACCCCCGGCCGGGGTCAGACCGCCGAGAGGGCGATCGCCTGCCGTGACGCGGATCGTTACGGCCGGGGCACACGGGATCGGGCGCGGACCCGCCTTATATCGGGATACGGCTCGGGAGGGCGGGATTCCGCATGGATCCGGCCGGGGCCCAGGCGCTCGCCGAGAAGGTGCGCGGGGCGGTCCGCACGGCGGTCGTCGGCCGCGAGCAGGTCGTCGAGCAGACGCTCATCGGGCTGATCGCCGACGGCCATCT
>JASHYV010000149.1 GCA_030064695.1 Thermoplasmata archaeon | reverse complement strand
GGTCGGTGGTCGTCGTGGGCGGCGCCTCCCGAGAGCCGATCGACGCCGTGCGCAGCGTCACGAACGAGAGCAGCGGGACCACGGCGGTCGCGATCGCGTCGCAGGCGTTCTATCGGGGTTCGAACGTCGAGCTGTGGGCCGGCAGTCTGCAGGTACCCGTCCCACCGTGGTTCGCGATCCGGCGCTGGACGCGCGTCGAGGACCTGCTGGCGCTCGCGCGCGAACGGCGGGAGGCACTCGGCCAGGTGGCCGCCCTCCTCGTGCCCGCCGCGCTCTCCGATTTCACGTTGGACGCGCGCCCGGGGAAGATCCGATCCCGCGAGGTATCGGGGCTTACGCTGAACCTGCGGCCGGCCCCCAAGGTGCTGCCGGAGCTGCGCCGGCTCGCGCCTCGGCCGGCCCGGCTGGTGGCATTCAAGCTGCTCGCCGGGGCCGGTCCCAAGGAGCTGGAGGCCGAGGGGCGCCGACTGCTCCAGGAGACCGGAGCGGACTGGGTGGTCGCCAACGACGTCGCGACGATGGGACGTGCCGACACCGACGCGTGGCTCCTGCCACCCAGTGGCCGCGCCCGCGAGATTCGGGCCAACAAGACCGAGTTCGCCGGCCGTCTACTCGACGAGATCGGCAGCGAGCTGAGGGACGCGACGTCCGGAAGCCCAGCGACCGCTGGACATCGGACCCGGGTTCGCACTCGGGGCCGTCGAAGGGCCTCCCGAGCCCCGCGACAGGCTCCCGAGATCCCGGCCCGCCCGAGCGTGCGACCTCGCCGACTTGGTCACGCGCGGGTGCGGATTCCGCGCTGATGGTGAAGCTCTTCGGATCGCGGCCGCCGGAGGACGGTTCGCACGTCCGACGGGACGGCGAGGGCCCGGTCGAAGCTCCTCGCTCCCCGAAGCGCCCCCACGGTGGGCCGGCGTGCAGCGGACCTCAGGCGACGGTCCGTCGCGCGGGTCGAGGGTCATGTCAGGCGTTCACACAGTGAACTCTGGCTGTAGCAATTTCACGGACAAAACGGTTAAATCGCCCCGTGGTTCATCCCCTGCGAGCGACGATGAACGACTTCGCGCTGTTCATGGCTCTGACGGCGGCGATGGGGCTGTCGATCTTTCTCTCCCTCCCGATCGTCTACAGCAAGCGGGCGCAGGGCCGGTGGGCGGTCGCGCTCAACGCGGTCGCGATCGGGATCCTGGTGTTCCTGCTGGCCGACGTCTTCTCCGACGTTTCCACCCTCCTCTATCCCGGGGGCAGCTACGTGGCGTCGCTCAGCTATTCGATCGCGTTCGGCGTCGCGTTCCTCATCGCCTTCCTCGGCCTGTACGCCGTGGACAACCTTCCGCGCGGGAGGCCGCGCGGCGCCGGCACCAGCGCCGCGATCCCGACCTCCGACCATCCCGTCGTCCCCGAGATCGACACGGGCCCCCGCACGACCGCGCTCATCATCGCGCTCGGGATCGGGCTCCAGAACTTGACCGAAGGCTTGGTCTTCGGCGGCAACTGGACGGCGGGCAATGTGGGGATCCTGGCCGTGGTGTTCGTGGGCTTTTTCCTCCAGAACGTCACCGAGGGCTTTCCGATCGCCTCGCCGTTCTTCGGTACCTCGGCCTACCGGGGCATCGGTCTCATGGTCGCGCTCTTCCTCGTCGGCGGGATCCCCACGCTCCTGGGTGGCGCGATCGGGTACTTCTGGACGAACAGTCTCTTCCTGGTGATCTTCGATGCGCTCGCGATCGGCGCGATCGCCTACGTCATCCTGCCGATGCTCCGGGTGGCGTTCCGCCCGCTCGAGACCAAGGAGCTGTCCGTGCGCCGGAACCAGCTCGTCTATCTCGGCGTGATGGTGGGCTTCGTCCTCGGATTCGCGGTCAACGCGGTCTGAGGCGACCGTGCCCTCCCGAGCGGCGCCTCGCTCCGGGAGGCCGGGCCCGGCGCCCGGCACGCCGAAGAGTCCATATGTAAGGGGCCCGACTGAGGTCGAGTCCATGCCGGACGGAAGTCCGTCGCCGATCGTCTCGGTGCAAGTCATGCAGGCCCTGGTCGCCCGGGAGCTGGTGCAAGGGTTCGGGCTCTCGGAGCGCGAGGCCGCGATGCTCCTCGGCATCGTGCCCTCGTCGGTCTCCCAGTATCTGTCCGGCAAGCGGCTCGGACCCGTCCTCTCGTCCTATCTCGGCGACGAGGAGGCGCGACGGATCGCCCGACGCACGGCGCAGGAGCTCATGGCGGGCGGAGCGGGGTCTCGCATCGTGCTCGAGGCGGCGATCCAGTTCGGCGAGCGGGGGACCGCCGCGACGCCCGGAGTTCGCCGGAAGGCGAAGGACGGACTCGACCCCGCGGTGCGGCGCGACCTGCCCCGGTGGCTGCGCAACCGGATCGCAGGCGAGCAGAGCGCGGTCGCGGAGTGCATGCGGCTCGCCCAGAGGTCGCGCGACGAGTTGACCCGAGCGCTCTTCCGGCAGATCGCCTCGGACAGTCTGCGCCACGCCGAGATCGTGGCCTCGCTGGCCTCCTATCTCGACCGCGGCGTCGCCTCGAGCTCTCCCACCGGGATCTCGCGCGCCGACGTGGAGCACCTGATCCAGCGCGAGCACGAAGCCGAAGCGACGAGCGAGATCGACCTGGGCCCCCACCTGGGTGGCATGATGCGCGTGCTCTGGGAGAGCATGGAGTCGGACGAGCACAAGCACGAGCGGCTCCTCCAGCTGCTGCTCGAAGCGGGCCTCGCCGGAGGGCGGGGCCGGTCCCGGACGGCCAAGAAGACCGGCTGATGCCCGCAAGCGGCCGTCGGGGCCGTTCTCCTTAATAGAGCGCCTGCCTCGGCGCGCCGAGGATCTGCATGGTCAAGCTCGCGGAGTGGCGCGGGAAGGAACTGTTCCGAAAGTACGACCTCCCGCTGCCGCGCGGAGCGGTCGCGCGGAGCGCCGACCAGGCCGAACGCCTCGTGCGGGACTGCACGGTCCCGCTGCCCTGCGTCGTCAAGGCCCAGGTGCTCGCGGGCGGTCGTGGGAAGGGAGGCGCGGTCAAGTTCGCGAACACTGCGGAGGAGGCCCGGGCGGCCGCCGCCGCGATCCTCGGACTCGAGTTCAAGGGCGAGGTCGTGAAGGAGCTCCTCCTGGAGGAGAAGCTCGCGATCGCCCAGGAGTACTACCTCTCGATCACGCTGGACCGAAGCTTGCGACTGCCGATCCTGATCGCGAGCGCGCAAGGCGGCGTGGAGATCGAGTCGGTCGACGACACCGCGATCCTCCGCGTGCCGGTCCACCCGTTCCCGGGACTCGCCGCCTACGAGAAGCGCCGGGTCGCCGCGACGCTGGGGCTCTCGGGGGCCGTCGCGCAATCGCTCGACCGGCTGCTCGACGCGCTCTGGAGGGCCTGGGTCGCCGAGGACGCCGAGCTCGTCGAGATCAATCCGCTCGCGCGGGTCGGCGACGGGGTGGTCGCGCTGGACGCGAAGGTCATCATCGAGGACGACGCCGCCTTCCGGCATCCGGAGTACTCCGAGATCCGGGACGACCGGAC
>JASHYV010000148.1 GCA_030064695.1 Thermoplasmata archaeon | reverse complement strand
GTCGTAGACTCGACGCCTCCGATGCCGGCTCCGGAGACCCTCGCGTCGGGGACCGTCGTGGAGTTCTCGCCGTCGGCCGAGGCTTGGATCCGGGAGGTCGCCGACCATCTCGCGGAGGGGCTCGCCCTCGTGATCGATTACGGGCTCGGGGATTCGGAGTTGATCGCCGGCCATCCGCGGGGCACGCTCGCGGCCGTGCGCGGGCACCGGTCGCTGGAGGACCCGTACGACCGGCCGGGGAGCGCCGACCTCTCAGTGTTCGTAGCGTTCGACCGGATCCGAGCGGCCGCGCGTCGCGCGGGGCTGGTCGAACTCGCCTTCCGCCGGCAGTCGGAGGCGCTCGGCGCCTGGGGGCTCTCCGAACGGCTGGACGCGGCGATCCGGGAATCCGGCGGAGGGGAAGCGGAGGTCCGCCTCCGGCTGGCGACCAAGAACCTCCTCTTCGGCTTCGAGAACTTCTTCGCGCTCGAGCTCGCTGCCCCGGCCTCGGCGACGGTCCTGGGCGTGCCTACGTGACCGGTCGATCCGGACCCGACCGGATCGGTTCGGCGACCTTCGCCTCGATCAAGAGCCGCGCGGTCTCGGCCGGCAGCGAGAGCACGTCGTCGGCCCGGAGGTCCACCGTCTCGTGGCCGACCTCGATCGGCCGGCCGTCCTTCAGGATCCGGACCCAGGCAAGGTCGGTACCCCGCGGCGCGGGCGGGGCCGATGGGGCGACGCGGGCGGGCGGGGACTCCGGACCTCGGACCGGTCCGACCGGGGGCAGCACTCCCGCCTGGGCCTCCAGGTAGGGCGCCGCCACGCGGCGGTGCGTCGTGAACGCGAGCAGCAGCGACTCGAACAGCGTTCGCTCCTCGGGGAGTGCGTTGACGAGCTCCTTCGGACCGCCGATGCTCGCCTGGAAGGCGGCCGAGACGATCTTCTGCGATCGGCCCTCCACCAGGTCGCGGGCGATCGAGCTGGCCCGCTGGTACGTTTGCCGCGCGATGTCGCCTTTCTTCCCCGACGGGTTCTCCCGCAGCTCGGACTCGTAGGACCGCCGGGTCTCGGCGAGGTAGGCGGCGGTCGCCGGATAGAAGTCGTGGGGCAGCTTCGCGAGGCCTCGGGTCGAGCTCTCGCTCCGCCGCCATTCCAGGAGGAGCGTGAACTGGTCGGGCATCGGCTCCGCGGGGGCTCGCCACAACCCAAGGACTATAGGAGATATGCGGTCTGCTTCCGCCGGGCGGGAGCGTGCCGGCGCGCCGACGAGGGTCGAGATCGCACGCCCGCGTGCTGCGCCCGGCCGCGGACTCGTTCGACGAGTTCCTCGATCTCTGGTCCCGCCTCCGGGCCGACAGCGTCCTCTCCGGCGCCGTGGTGGTCGTCGAAGGGGAGCGGGATGCCCGCTCCCTCCGTCGGCTTGATCTCCGGGGGCCGATCGTGCACGTGCATCGGGGTCACTCGCTTTCGGCCACGGCGCAGGCGCTCGCCTCGGCGCGCCGTGTGATCGTGCTGACCGATTGGGACGCGGAAGGCGGCCACCTCGCGCGACGGCTCAGGGAGTTCCTCGAGGCGGAGACCCTCGAGCTGGACCTCGACTATCGGCGCCGCCTCGCCCGGATCCTGCGGGGCGAGCTCGTCCATGTGGAGGGCCTCCACGGTTGGGCGCGCCGTCAGGCCGAGAAGCGAGGCGACCAGCTCGAGATGCTGCTGGACGGCGGAAGCGACGCCCCGACGGTCAGGGAATGACCTTGGTCTGGGTGCGCCGCGTGTCCCGCCGGTTCCGCGCGTACGACGGCCGGAACCGCTCCGTGCCCTTCCCCTTCCACCGGAGCCCGCGGCCTTCGGTGCCGGCGCTCGTGAGCCCGCGGTAGACCCGGCCCTTCTGGGCGGGCGCGGCGATCCACTGGATCTTGGGGTCGGACCGGATCTCGGGGTGGTCGGGGTCGACGAGGATCACCTCGAAGAACTTCTGCTTCCCGTCCTCGCCGAGCCAATACGAGTTCAGGACCTCCAAGTTGGGATAGTGCTTCTGCGCCCGCTCCTCGGCGATGCGGCGGAGGCTCTTCTTGAGCGTCATCTGCAGGATCCCCTTGTGCTTCGGGCGCCGCCCGGCGATGATCGCCCGCTTGTTCTGGCCCCCGCGGCGGACCCGGACCCGAACGACGATGTAGCCGCCCTTCGCCCGGTAGCCGACCGCTCGCGCTCGGTCGAGGCGCGTGGGATGCTCGAGCCGGGTGACCGTGTGGTCGCGACGCCAGCTGAGCAGCCGCTCGTGCCGGAGCGCGGCCCCCTCGTCGCCCTGCGTGCGACGGAAGGAACGGGCCATGTAGCGATAGACGGAGCTCGACATGGGGCGAGGGCGGGGGACCTAGGGTCCGATTATAAGCCTACCGACGGGCGGGCGCTTCCGAGGCGGGCCCCGGGGCGTCGCCGCCGTTCCGTCGGCCGTCCTCCCAGGGCAGTCGGGCGTCCGTCGGCTTCGTGACCTTCGCCGTCGCGTGGCTCTCCGTCGCGATGGCGCGCTCCAGGTGGAGCGTCATCTCGCGCACGAGCCGGTCCATTCGGGCCCGCTCCTCGGCGGGGATCGAGGTGGGCGACTCCCAGACCAGCGCGGCGCCGCCGCTCGTGGGGTAGAACCGGTAGCTCATCTCGTGCGCCGCCGGCGGGACCGCCGGATTCATCCGGGTGAGCTTCGCGGTGAGGTGGCTCTCGAGCGGTTCCGTGGTCTCCCGCTTCTCCACGGAGTACCCGATCGACGCGAGGTAGTCGGCCACGTACCCGACGAAGCGCTCCCGCCCGATCCCGCGCGCCCGCAACCAGTCTCCGTTACCTTCTGCCATGGGAGGACCCTCGGTCCAACTCGCGCCCGAGGCTCTTCAGGAGCCCGAGCATCATCCGGAACTCCGCCTCCGTAGGCGTAGACCGGCC
>JASHYV010000147.1 GCA_030064695.1 Thermoplasmata archaeon | reverse complement strand
CTCGTGACGGCGCCGTACGCGTTCTTCTTCCACCCGCACATCCGCCGCTCGCTGCTCTCCTGGATGGACCTCGGACCCGAGCGGATCGACCTCGTGATCGACGAGGCGCACAACCTCCCGAACCACCTTCGCGAGCTCACGACCGTCGCGCTCCCGCAGGAGTCGGTGCGGAGGGCCCGGCAGGAGGTCGTCGACCGTGGCGACTTCCAGCTCCCCGACGGCCCGAGCGCGACCCGGTTCCTCGACCTGGTCGGCGCGGCGGTGGAGGAGCTGATCCATGCCCTCGCGCGCGAGGACGACGCGGTGCTCCCGCCGGGGGTCTTCGAGGAGGCGCTGCTCGCCGCGATCGGCGGCACCTCGCACCGCTTCGACACGTGGCTGGGCGCGCTCGCGACGTGGGGCGAGAATCTCCGCGAGGAGCGCCGGCGCGAGCGCCGCCTCCCGCGCTCGTGGGTCCACACCGTGGCGCTCACCCTGCTCTCCTGGCCCCAGCTCGAGCCCCCGGGCTACGTGAAGGTCGCGACGCGGATCCCGCGCCCGGCGCTCGAGGCGTATTCGCTCGACGCTTCCGTGCCAGCCCAGCCGATCCTCGACTGCCACCTTTCGGTGCACATGTCCGGGACCCTGGCGCCGCTCGCCGAGTACCGGGACGCGCTGGGCTTGGGCGATCGGGCCCGGCTGCTCGACGTACCGTCCCCGTTCCCGGCCGAGCACCGGCGGTACCTCTTCGACCCGACCGTCACGACCCGGTTCGAGGAGCTTCGCACCGATCCGCGCGCGGTCACGCGCATCGCGGACCGGTTGGTGGAGGTCCTGCAGGCGCTCCCGGTGAAGACGGCGGTCTTCTTCCCGAGCTTCGACCTGATGCAGAAGGTCCTCGAGGCCGGCCTCCAGTCCCAGCTCCCCGCGAACGCCTTCATCGAGTACTCGAAGATCCCGATGGGGGACCTGTGGCGGTCGATCGAGGCGTGGAAGTCGGCGCCGGGTCCCTCGGTCCTGATCGGGGTCGCCGGCGGGCGGCTCGCGGAGGGGATCGACTACCCCGACGAGGAGCTCGAAGCGGTGGTCCTGGTCGGGATCCCGTACCCCCGGCCGACGGCGAAACGCGAGGCGCTCCGCCAGTTCGTCGACGCCCAGTCGCGGAACGGGTGGGAATACACCGTCGAGGCGCCGGCGGAGCGCTCGATCCTCCAGGCCCTCGGACGCATGATCCGGTCCGAGCACGACCGGGGCATCGCGATCGTGCTCGACAAGCGGGCCCCCAAGTTCGCGCGCGCGCTCCCCGGCCTCACCGAGATGGGCGACCTGGGCTCGATCGCCCGCCAGTTCTACGGCCGCCGGCCCCGCTGGTCCCGGGGCGCCGGCCGCCCTCCCGCCCGGGACGCTCCGCCCGACCCCGAAGCGGCCCCCCACAACGAATAAGAGGAGCCGCGCCGCGCCCGTCGCCGTGATCATCACCCGGACCCCGCTCCGCATCAGCTTCGCCGGGGGCGGCACCGATCTCCCGTCCTTCTACCGGGATCACGGGGGCGGCGCGGTCGCGAGCGCGGCGATCGACCGGTACGTCCACGTGCTGGTGAACCCGAAGTTCGACCGGGCGATCCGGGTCGCCTACTCGCGCACGGAGAACGTGAACCAGCTGGAGGAGCTCCAGCACGGACTCGTGAGGGAGGCGATGCGGCTCGCGGACGTCACAGAGGCGCTCGAGATCCACACGATTGCGGACATCCCGTCGGAAGGGACTGGTCTCGGGTCGTCGTCGACGCTGACCGTCGGGCTCTTGAACGCCCTCTACGCGTACCGCGGACTGCTGAAGGAGCCGGCCGAACTCGCCGACGAGGCGTGCCGGATCGAGATCGACCGGCTGAACGGCACGGTCGGCAAGCAGGACCAGTACATCGCCGCGTTCGGCGGGGTCCAGTACTTCGACTTCCATGCGGACGAGACGGTCCGGGTCTCGCCGATCCCGCTCTCCCGCGCGGATCGGGAGCACTTGAGCGACCACCTCTCCCTCTTCTACACGGGGATCACGCGCCGGGCCGAGGGCATCCTCAAGGAGCAGAGCGCCCGGACCGGCAGCAACCGCGACGCCCTCTACCGGATCCGGGACCTCGCCGGCGAGGCCCGGACGGCGATCGTCTCCGGAGAGTACGCCCGGCTGGGCGCGATCCTCGACGAAGGCTGGCAGCTGAAGCGCGGCCTGTCGAGCGGCATCTCGACCGAGGAGATCGACCGGAGGTACGCCGCCGCGAAGGCGGCGGGCGCCTACGGAGGCAAGATCACCGGCGCCGGTGGAGGCGGTTTCCTGCTCCTGATGCATCCGCCGGAGAGGAGCCGTCAAATAGCGGACGCCCTAGCTCCGATGGAGCGGCTCCCGGTGCGGCTCACGCCGGAAGGATCGCGCATCCTGTTCGTGGGACGATGACCGAGTTGGCCTCGCTCGAACCGTACCTGGCCCGCTACGTCGCCGAGACCCGGTCGGCGATCGAGGCGCCCTACTTCCTGGAGGCGATGCAGAAGATCGTCCCGATCTTCCTCGCGGCCCGCGAGGCGGACCGGACGATCTTCTTCTTCGGCAACGGCGGGAGCGCCTCCACCGCCTCGCACTTCGTGATCGACATCGCGAAGAGCACGCGGAAGGACCTCAGCGTGCCGGCGCGGAAGCGGTTCCGCTGCGTCGCGCTCAACGACAACGTCCCGGGGATCACCGCGTGGGCGAACGACGCCGAATACGCGCGCATCTTCGTGGAGCCGCTTGAGAACCTCGCCGTGCGCGGGGACGTCGCGGTCGCGATCTCGGGCAGCGGCAACTCGCCGAACGTGCTCGCGGCCGTGAAGGCGGCCCGCGAGATCGGGGTCACGACGATCGGGCTCACGGGGATGGGCGGGGGGAAGCTGAAGGAGCTCGTCGACGTCCCGGTGATCGTTCCGTCCGGCAGCATGCAGCACACGGAGGACGTGCACCTGATCCTGCTGCACCTGCTCACCGCCTATCTGCGCGACGAGCAACCGGTCGCGCCGCGATGACCGTTCAGGTCAAGGACTACATGGTGCTCGAGGTCGAGCACCTCCCCGAGACCGCGACCGTGCGCGAGGCGATCCAGCGCCTGATGCGCAGCCGGCACCACGGCCTCCCCGTCACGGACGGGGCCGGGAAGCTGGTGGGGTTCGTGAGCGCGAAGGAGCTGCTGCGCCAGCACGACCGGGGCGACACGCCGCTGGCCCGGCTGATCCGGCCCGGCACGATCACGGCCAGCCCCGAGACCGGGCTCGACGACGCCGCCCGCGTGATGTTCCGCTTCGGGCTCCGCGACCTCCCCATCATCGACCGCGACGGCCGGCTCTGCGGGATCCTCTCCAACCTCGACATCGTCCGCTCCCACTTCGAGCGGGCGTCGCCCGCCAAGGCGGACACGCTGAAGCAGCTGCTCAGCGAGCGGTACGGGCTCCCGTTCTCCATCCACCGGGGCCTGGTCGCGATCGACCGGCTCACGCCGACCCAGTGGAAGGTCTTCGAGGACGAGCTGGAGGGCCGCCGCTACGAGCTCGAGCGGGGGTTCGCGGAACCGGTGCTGGTCGTCCAGAAGGGGGACGCCTGGATCCTCGTGGACGGTCACCACCGGGCCCTGGCGGCCCGGGAGATGGGGCTCACGCAGCTCCAGGCGTTCGTGCTCACCTCGGACCGCCCGGAGGAGTTCGCGCGCCAGGAGACCGGCTTCGAGCGGGTCGCCCTCGAGCACCATCTGAAGACCGTCGACGACATCGAGATCGACCGGTCGACCCACCACCCGCTCGTCGAGGTGACGACCCAGCTCCTCCGCCGGTTCGAGCCCCGGACCGCCCGGGACCCCGCCTCCTCCGAGTGAGCCCCCCGTCCCTACCGGGGGAATTTGAACCGCGGCCGGCTCGTCGGCCCCGACGTGAACGCGCTCGGCCTGCCTCCGGTCGGCGTCAACTCCTCGCTGATCACGTTCGTCGTGGTCGCGCTCAGCATGATCGTGATCACGATCTTCGTCCTGGGGCAGATCCTGCCGGTCCGCGGCCGGCCCCCGCTCGTCACGCAGGCGCTGCTCGCGCTCATGGTGATCTTCAGCGGCAGCGTGCTGCTCCTGAGCCTGCTCTTCGTCTTCCTGAACTCGAACGGCACGAGCTCCTGGACGTTCGTCCTCCTGGCGTTCAACTTCATGATGGTCGGACCGGCCGGGATCTGGTTCATCGGGCTGATCGCGTTCCGGGACCGTCGCATCGACCGGACCTCCCCGCTCTGGCCGGCCTCGATCGCGCTCGTCACCACAGGGTCCGAGGTGACGATGGGCGTCCTGTTCGTCGTCGCGGACGCCGGGGCGGCCGGACCGGCGCTCCCCACGCTCGCGGGCGGGCTCACCTCGCTCTGGTTCTTCTGGTCGATGGCGGCGGTGATGTTCGCGCTCGTCGTGTGGGCGCCGCTCGCGCCGGTCGAGCGGGGGGCGCTCGTCGCGCTCTCCTCCTCCGCCGTGCTCGGTCCCTGGGTCACCGCGTACCCCACGGTCGGCGGGCTGGCGATGGGCCTGCTCATGACCGGGGTCTTCGTCTGGCTGCTGCGCGAGCTCCTGCGCCCCGACCGGGTGAAGGTCGGGGAGCTCCCGCTGCTCGAGGGGCTCGCGGCCGCCTTCCTCGCGACGGCGGTCTCGGGCTTCGCGGTGGTGGCCACGGGCGGCCAGGACGTGGCCGACCTGGCCTTCGGTCTCGTGATGGCGGTGGTGATGACGGTCGAGATCGCGTACCTGTTCCGCCGGTTCTACCAGGGGGTTCCCGGAGCGCCGTGGATCGAGCGCGCGCCCGACGAGGACGAGGTGGAGACGACGCCCTCGGGCTCCGCGGGGCCGAGCCCGACCGCGCCCGGGGCGCTCCAGCGCTGACGGGGGCGGGGATTCGTACCTAGCGCATATCAACGCCGCCCAGGTCTCGCCGCCGTCAGGGAAAGCCCGTGAGCGCTCCGTCGTCCCGACGCCGGTCCGGCCCCGGGCGTCGGGCGCTGCCCTGGGTCATCGCGGCCGTCGTGCTGCTCGCGGTGGGATGGCCGGCCGTGCAGGACGCCCGCGGGCTCACCCTCGCCCCGAGCATCGGCTACGGCCACGCCGACGCGGCCGAGACCGTCACGATCAACATGACGGACGCCCCCGCCTACGTGCCGACGTTCGTGGTGGTCCCCGAGGGCACGAACGTGACGTTCCACCTCGTGAACCAGGGGAACTACACCCACTCGTTCACCCTCTCCGCGGTGCCGAGCTACACGCTCGACCGGAGCTGGACGCCGGCGCAGCTCAACGCGTGGTTTGAGGCGAACGGCTCGCTCGCGAACGTCTCGGTCGCCGCCGGCGACCAGGGCTGGGCGAACGTGACGTTCAACGACTCCACCGCGTTCGATTACTTCCAGTTCGTCTCGGTCGTGCCGTACCAGTTCCAGTCGGGCATGGTCGGGCAGGTCAACATCAGCTCGACCGGGCCGGGCGTCCTCCTGCAGGAGTCGACGGTGAACACGCCCGCCTTTGTCCCGGACACGCTCGCGGTGCTCAACGCGACCCACTATCCGGTGGAGCTCGACGTGCTGGTCACGAACGACGGCACCGACTCCCACACCTTCACGGTCGTGCCGCAGTCGAACGTCACCCTCACGCCGAGCAACTTCACCACCTACTTCGTCTCCCACCCGCCGCTCTCGAGCGTCGACGTGCCGGCGGCCAGCGGCGGGACGATCTGGGCGAACTTCACGGTCAAGGGGCCCGGGATCTACCAGTACCTGTGCGAGGTCCCCGGCCACTTCGGCGACGGGATGTCGGGACTCCTCTACGTCGGGGTGACCCCTCCGCCCCCGGCGCCCGCTCCCTCGACCGCGATCGTCGACACCTGGCTCTTGATCGGCTCGGGCGTCCTGCTCGGGATCGGCGCGGTGATTGCGGCCGTCGCCGCGTTCTCAGGCCGCTTCCCACCCGGGTCGAGCACCCACGGGCCGCACTAGGCGCCCCGCGGGGGCCGCGCCCCGGCGCCTAGGTGATCATCAGGAACGAGCGCATCGTCCCGTGGTACTCGCCGCAGAACTCGGTGCACTGGATGAGATACTGGGTGCCCGGGGCCACGTTCGGCACGGTGAACGCGAAGTAGTTGGTGCGGCCCGGGATCGCGTCGATCCGGACCCCCAGCTGCGGGATGTTGAACGAATGGATCACGTCGGCGCCGGTGACGTTGATCTGCACGACGGCACCGGCGGGGGCCCATAACTCTCCGCCGCTCACCGTATTCGTGGTGGCGTCGTAGGTCGAGTTGAAGCAGCCCGCGGTCGAGGCGTTGGTGTAGCAGAACTCCCACCACCACTGGTGGCCGATCACGGTCACGTACTCGTTGGGATCGGACGGGAGAGCGTCCAGCTGGTAGAGGAGGATCGTGGAGTACGTGGCGACCCCCGCGAGCAGGGCGACCACGGCGAGCGTCCAGGCGACCTCGAGCTTGTTAACCATAGTGTCTCCCCTTCTTGGTCCGGTCGCGGAAGCGCACGACCGCGTAGACCAGGAACGCGAACGTCACGATCGCACCGGCGACGCTGATGCCGATCATGATCCAGAGCAGCGCCTGCGTCTCCTGGAGGTTGGTCTCTCCGGACGCCACGAGCCCGGCGACCGCGAGCGCGGGGGCGACGAGCCCGCCCGACGCGGGCCGCTCGCCGAGGACCGACACGGTCCGGGAGGGGTGGACGGACCTACATATCCCGCGCGTACGAACCGCATCGGCCGCCACGGCCGCGTCGCCTCGGATCTCGTGCGGTTCATACGGAGGGGCTTTGAAGCTCACGCTCCGTCCCGCCGGCGTCCGAGAGGTGTGGGGACCCGGATGATCGATCGGCAGACCGCACGCCGCGGTGCCGCCTACCTGCTCGCGCTCGCGCTCGTCATGAGCGGCGTCGCCGTGCTCCTGCCGGCCGTCCCCGCCCGGGCCGAGGTGGTGGACGCCTCGGGCGCGAGCAGCTTCTCGGTGACGGCGCTCTCGGGTCTCACCTTCTCTCCCAACGCGATCCAGGACCTGGCGGTCGGCACCAACGTCACCGTCACGTACACGGACGCCGACTCGCTCGCCCATACCTTCACCATCTACGGCCGCCAGGGGGTGGTGCTCGCGAACCCGACCACGATCCAGCCGACCACGCTCGACCAGATCGTCTACGGCAGCGGCTACACGCCGCTCGCGAACCTCAACTCGACGGGCAACGGCCAGGTGCTCACCGGGACGATCCGGGTGAACGCCTCGGGCTGGTACGAGTTCATGTGCATGGAGCCCGGCCACTTCCAGTCCGGAATGTACGGCTTCATCTCCTTCGGGATCCCGCTGCCCGGGAACCTCTCGGTGAGCTCGCCCGACACCGGCCCCGGCGCCGCGGTGTTCATCATCGTGGGCACGATCGTCTCGCTCGTCGTGATCGCGATCGTGCTCGGCTTCGTCGTCGGACGCCGCCGCGGCTCCGAGTTCGAGATGCCGCCCCAGCGGCTCGGCTACCCCGAGCCCGAGACGCCCGCCGCCCCGACCCCCGCCGAGAGCCCGCCGCTTCCGGAGACCCCGAAGCAGCCCTGACGGCCCGACGCAAGCCTCAAATCCGAAGAGCGGATGAACCTACGAACCTTGTAGTAGGTTCGAGGCCGTCAATGGCATGGGGGACACCGAGCCGGGAGCGCCGCGTGCTGAAGGCCGGACACTCGTCGATCGCCGTCACGCTGCCGAAGCCCTGGGCGGAGGCGATGAACCTCCATCCGGGCGATCTGATCGTCTTCGACCAGAACGATGACGGAACGCTGTACCTCAAGCCCGCGCCCCTGCCCGGCGCGGCGCCCGAGGAAGCGCCGTTCCTGGTGCAGGCCCGTTCGTTCGACACCCCGGGCGTCCTGGAGCGCCTGATCATCGGCGCGTACCGGGTCGGTCACGACTCGATCGAGATCCGGACGGACGTTCCGCTCCATCCCGACCGGCTCGAGGAGCTCCAGCAGGCCGCCCGGGGCCTCCTCGGCGTCTCGATCGTCGCCCAGGAGCCGAACCGCATCGTGCTCCAGAACTTCATCGACCCGTCGAAGTACGGGCTGCCCCAGCTGGTCCAGCGGATGAAGATGATCCTGGTCGCCTACCTCGAGGAGATGGAGGAGCTGGTCCAGCGGCGGACCCGCAGCCGCCGGGTCACCGCGATCGAGGAGGAGGCGAACAAGGTCCTGGCGCTGCTCGTCCGCCAGCTGTTCCTCGCGAGCCGCGACTGGTCGCTCGCCCGACGGATCGGCAGCCCCGACCCGCGGCAGCTGCTCGAGTGGCGCGTGGTCGTCCACGCGCTGGAGGAGCTCGCCGAGCTGTTCGGCGACACGCTCCGCACGCTCAACGAGGAAGCGACGACCCTGCCCGGGGCGAGCTCCGCGCAGCTCGCCGAGTACCTGCCGCTGCTGAAGAACCACCTGAAGGGGGTCGTGGACGCGCTGATGCACCCGTCGCTGGACCACGCCTGCGAGGTGTACAACGGTTCGGGCCGGATCGGCGACGCCGCGCTCGGGCCCGCCGACCATCGCGGGGCCGCGGCGCGACGGGCGGCCGCCCGACCGGCGGCGCACCTCCTGAAGCGCGGCGCCGGCTGCCTGGGACTGCTCGCCGAGATCGCGATCGACCGGGCCGTGGCGGCGGGGACCGACACGATCCTCGTCGAGGCCGCCTGAGCCCTGCTTATCTGGCGGGGGTACGAACCCTCGATACGGGTACGGTCGTCGCATACGAACGCCACTTGGCTCGACCCCCGGTGGTCGCGACGGGGGGAGACGTGTTCGACTCAATCGACGACTGGTTGATCATCGCGGTGGTGGCGGGGATCCTGTTCTACGGATCGAGCAAGATCCCGCAGCTGGCGCACAGCCTGGGGCGGTCCGTCGGGGAGTTCAAGAAGGGGAAGATGGAGGTCGACCGGGAGATCGCGGCGGAGCAGTCGAAGCAGGCCGCGAGCGCCTCCACGCCGGTCGGCCCGGGCCACTGAACGGGGGACCTCGGTCCCTCATGCCCGAGGCCCGTACCAATCCGGAGGCGGTCGAGATCCCATCCCGAGGGGAACGGGAGACCCGGAGGCGATGCCGGGGTGACTGATGGGCGATCTCGATCGGATCCTCTCGATCCTCGCGGAGGTCCGCCGCCGCCTCGTCCGCGTCGGGATCGTCCTCGCCGGCATCTTCGGCTTCCTCCTGTTCTTCGAGCTCGTGCCGGTGCGCCTCGACCTCTTCGGGGCCACCGTCCCGTTCGCCTACCCCTGGCCGAGCCCGTTCTACAACGTGACCGCGCAGGTCTTCCGGGCGATGGTCGCCTGGATGCTGCCGCCGGGCGTCGAGCTGCTCAACGTCGGCGTCGGCGACTCGATCTTCGCGCAGATGGAGATCGGGATCCTGCTCTCCGTCATCCTCGCCATGCCCTGGATCGTCCACGAGGCGGCGGCGTTCCTCGTCCCCGCGCTCCGGCAGAACGAGCGGACGCTGCTCCGCCAGATCGGCGTCCCGGCGACGGTCCTCTTCGCGCTCGGGACCGCGGTCGGCCTGATCTGGATCACGCCGTTCACGTTCCTGCTGCTGTTCCGGTACGTCGCGGCGATGGGGCTCGCCCCTGTCCTGGGCGTGCAGGACTTCGTCACCTTCGCGCTGCTCTACTCACTCGCCTTCGGGGTGGTCTGCGAGCTCCCGGTCTTCGTCTACGCGCTCACCCGGCTGGGGGTCGTGAAGGCGGCCGCCTGGCGGAAGCACTGGCGGGGCGCGATCCTGGGCTGCCTCGTCTTCGGGATGATCGTGACCCCCGACAACTCCGGGATCACGATGATGATCATCGCTACGCCGATGATGGGGCTGTACTTCGGCGGCGCGTACTTCGCCACGCGCTGGGAGCGGCGCGCCCACGCCCCTCCGCCTCCGCCGCGCGCGCTCGCCGGAGCGGGGTGAGCTAGTGGCGCTCCTCTCCGACGTCGACTGGGTGATCGTCCTGGTCGCGGCCGCGTTCCTCCTGTTCGGGAAGGACAGCTCGCAGACGCTCCGCACCCTCGGACGCTGGTACGGCCGGGCCGGCCAGCTGAAGCAGGAGCTGCTCGCCGAGTTCTCGAAGGCCGCCGAGATCCCGACCCCCGGGCCGGGCCAGCCGCTCTCGATCCGCGGCGCGCTCCTGGGGCTCGACCCCACGCCGACGCACACCCGCGGCATCCCGGCCGCGGTCCGCACCCCTCCCGCTGCCCCCCCGCCGCCGGTCCCGGTGACCACGAGTCCCTGGACCGGCGGTTACCCCACGCCGATCTGGACGGCGACGGCCTCCGTCGACGTCGCGGACCGGGAGGCGTACCGATGAGCCTCTCGCCCGGGCAGATCGTCGAGATGACCGAGATCCTCGTCGTCCTGATGGGGATCGGGATCACCTGGGTCGTCTACCACGGCAGCGAGAACGCGGAGCTCCCGGGCACGGCCCGCGAGCCGCCGCCCGGCGAGGCGGACGACGCGAAGCCCGACACCACCGGGAGGACGCTATGATGCGCGACCTGGACTGCCCCGCGAGCTGCCCGTACCTGGCCCCGAGCCGGCCGACCTTCGACCTTCCGGTGGGCCACGTGCGCCGCGTGACCGCGGCCGACGGGGAGGGCGACGTCGACGAGACGAAGCGGAACGTCCTCAAGCTGCTCGCCGTGGCGGGCGTGATCGGCGCCGCCGGCGGCGGCCTGGTCGGCGGGACCCTGCAGTACGTCCAGCCGCCGATCATCGGGATCTCGAGCTACCCCCGGACGCAGCTCATCGACATCGACGGGGCGCCGCTCACCGTCGACAAGGTGGAAGGCGAGTACAACGTGGGCACGTCGAGCCTCTACCTGTTCTACTACCCGCTCCAGAACGAGCCGAACTTCCTGCTCAATCTCTACCCGGTGAACGGCGAGCCGCCGAGCACGTCGAACCCCGGGGCGGAGAACGTGCCGGGCGGGATCGGGACCAACAACTCGATCGTCGCCTACAGCGCCATCTGCCAGCACTTGGGCTGCCCGGCGCCGGCGATCTC
>JASHYV010000146.1 GCA_030064695.1 Thermoplasmata archaeon | reverse complement strand
CAACCCCGGGAGTTCGCTCAAGGTCCGGATTTCCCGACAGGGAGCCGGGGCCGGCCGCCCGGCCCGATTCAGCCAGACCGCGGACATGCCTGCGCGCTGCGCGCCCAAAACATCCGCCTCCCACGAATCGCCGATGTAGACCGCATCGGCCGGCGCCTGGTCCGCCCTCCGCAGTGCGAAGCGGAAGACCCGGGGATCGGGCTTCTGGACGCCCACCTCTTGCGTGAACGTCACGGTCCGGAAAAACGCCGTCCACCCGAGGTTCGATAGCAAGATCGGCAGGTAGTCGACAGCCCCCGAGAGAAGGTGCATCGGTATCCCCAGCGCGCGAAGTCGCCGGAGCGTCTCCTCCGTTTCCGGGAACGGCTCGTGCCAACGCGGAGAGATCGCCGCCTCCCGAATGTTCCGTACCACGGCGTCGATCGGTCCGTCGAAGCCGATCCTCCGAAGGGCCATCTCGTGCACCCGGTCGGCAAACGACGGCATCTGGCCGACCAAGCTCGGGGCCGAAGGCCAGAGCTCGTCCCAGCATTCCTGGTTGGCCCGGAGGTACGCCTCTTCGGGAATCTGGGTCCCCGCCCGCTCGGCCGCTTCCCGGAAGATCGGAAGGAGGTCGGCTCGGGACCGGCAGAGCGTGCCGCCGAAGTCGAGAAAGACCGATCGCGGGACCCTTTCCGCTCGCAGCGGCGGCACATCCACCTTCGGGCCGGCTAGTCCCAGATCAGCCGCAGCCCCGACACCTTGGCGAGATCGCGGTCGTTCGACACCAACGGAACGCCCCGTGCCAGGGCATCGGATGCGATCAGGCGGTCGTGGAGCTCCGGAACGTTGAGATCGAGGAAGACCGACCATCCCGCCGGGGGCAGCGCGGAAAGTTGGATGTACCCGGCCGCGCGGACCTGGTCGATCACTTCCTCGACGGCCGCACGAGGATGCGTAAGGCCCAAGCGGCCGCGGAGCGCGAGGTAGGCGAATTCGCCGAGCGCGATCTCGGGGAGGTACAGCGTTCCTCGTCCGTTCTCGGCGGTTCGAAAGGTCGACTCGGCGGCCTTCGGCAGCGAGTCGTCGAGATGGCGCACGAGCGCGACGGTGTCGATGACCGCGTCCGTCAGAGACGCCACTCCCGCCGAAGGGCCCGGACCGACGCCTCGAGTCCCGCGGTATCGATACGGCCCCGAAGTAGGCCCCGGAGGCTCTTCCGACCGTGGCGGATCAGGACCCCGTCGCGCGTCTCCAAAACGAGCACCGTCTCGCCTTCCCGCAGGTTGTGCTTCTCTCGGAGGGATTTCGGGAGCGTGATCTGCCCCTTGGAGCTGACCGTCGCCGTCGTCGCCACGACCGGAACAGCTCTCTACACGTAAATATGCTTTACTAAAAGTAACGCGACATCCCGCTCGCAGGGCGCCCCGAATCGCCCGGTGATCGTGGACCGCGGTCCGGTGGCATCCCCCCGGCCATCGATCGAAAGGCCCACGAGCCCTCCGGGGAGGGGCCTCGGCCACTCGACCTCGTCGGGGCGAACCGGGGTTGACCCCCGGCGGGGCCGTACCCGCCGACGCCCCCCCACCTGGGCGGACGACCCTTCTCGCATGCGCCGGTCCTCGCCCGTCTCGGGGTCCGCAAACCCTACTATCCACCGGACGTTGGACGGCCGTTTTTTGCAGGTGAGCGGATCACGTCGTCCAGCGACACAGCCAGCAGTCCCGCGACTCCCGAACCGGCGGCCGCCCGAAGCCGCTGGCGATTCTGGCGCCGAGGTGCGAAGGCGGATCGGCCCACGCCGCCCCGCTCCTGGGTCTCGGTCTCACGGGACCTCGCGCGCTGGGCGATCCTCGCGGTCCCGATCGGGATCGTCGCCGGACTCGGGGCGGCGGCCTTCTACTATCTCGTCACCGTCGTCTCCCAGACCCTGCTCGGCGGTCTCGCCGGGCTGACGCTTCCGGCCGAAGGCACGCTCAACCCGGCCCAGCTGACGTGGGCCAGCTCGCTCCCGCAGCTCTTCTGGATCCCCCTCCTGATGGCCGGAGGGGGCCTCTTCGTCGGACTCGTGGCCTGGAAGCTGGCCCCCGAGGTCGCCGGGCACGGAACCGACGCCACGATCCGATCGTTTCACCGACAGGCGGGCAAGATCCGGCTGCGGGTGCCGCTCCTCAAGACGATCACGAGCGCCGTGACCCTCGGGACGGGCGGGAGCGGAGGTCGAGAGGGTCCGGTCTCGCAGATCGGAGGCGGGTTCGGCTCCCTATGGGCCAGCCTGGTGGGGCTCAGCGACCGGGAGCGACGCATCGCGCTCGCGAGCGGCATGGGCGCGGGCATCGGAGCGATCTTCCGGGCCCCGCTCGGCGGCGCCGTCTACGCAGCGGAGATCCTCTACATGGGGGACTTCGAGCCCGAGGTGTTCGTCCCCGGGATCATCGCGTCCGTGGTCGCCTACTCCGTCTACTCCTCGATCTTCGGGTTCCACACGCTGTTCGCCACTCCCGCGACGTTCGCGGGCTACGCGTTCAACCCGGAGCGGTTGCCCCTCTTCCTCGTGCTCGGGATCGCGTGCGGCGCCACGGGGATCCTGTTCACCTGGATGTATCATCGTGGGGACACCTGGTTCGGAGGCCGGAGCTGGGCCCGGCCCTGGGGGCCGGCGGTCGGCGCGGGTCTCGCCTCGGCGATCTTCCTCGGCGCCTACTTCGCGCTGCCGGAGAAGGGCCACTTCGTCTCGCTCTCCTCGCTCTCGATCGGCTACGGGTTCGTCCAGGTCGCCGTGGCCGGCGACCTCGGCAGCTTCACCTACGCCTTGATCGGGCTTCTGGTCGCGGCCGTCGTCGTTCGGATGGTCATGACGACGTTCGTGGTCGGCTCGGGCGGCAGCGCCGGCCTGTTCGGCACGAGCGTGGTCGTGGGCGCGTTCCTGGGCACCGCGATCGGCGGAACGTTCCACGACCTCTTCCCCGCGCTGGTGCCGACCTCGGTCGTCGCCGTCTTCGCGATCGTCGGGATGATGTCGTTTTTCGGCGGCATTTCGAAGGCACCGCTCGGGGTGCTCATCATGGTCGTCGAGATGGCCGGCAGCTACGCCGTCCTGCCAGCGGCGATGATGGCGATCTTCGTCGCCTACGTCGTGACTGGGCCCTATCACATCTACTCGGAGCAGTTGCCGAGCCGGCTGCAGAGCCCGGCGCACCGGGAAGAATACCAGAACTACTTCCTCACCACGACCACGATCGGGGAGATCGCGCGCTACGAGTCGGAGCCGATACCCCCCTCGATGTCGGTCGGCGACGCCATCGACCGGGCGGTGACCCACGGACATGCGGTGCTGTCGGTCGAGAGTCCGGGAGCGTGGCACGGAGCGCTCCGTCTCTCGGAGCTCCTCAAAATTCCGCCCGAGAAGCGGGGCGAGCTGCGCGCCGTCGATCTCGCCCGTCCCGTCGACCTGCTGCTGCCGGCCGATGTGACCGCGAACGAGGCGCTGCGACGCATGGACGAGCACAACACCGACGTGGCGGCGGTGGTCTCGGTCGAGGGACCCAGCCGGGTGATCGGGCTCGTCACTCGAAGAGGGATCCGCGCCCCCGACTCCGCAGCGGCCCGGGGCCCTTCCGGCTCGTGAGACGATCGACGAGGATTCCCTGCTCTCCGACCCACTCGCCGAGACGTCGGTCCAGGTCACTCGTGCGACTTCGAAGCACCGGCCGCATCGGCCGTCGCGCGGACCTGCGCCAGCCACTTCGAGAGGATGTCCAGCAGGTACTCGCCACCGGGGGGGTCGATCAGGAGCTCGAAATCGGTCACCACCCGGCGCGCCATGCCGTGCTCGCCCATCTCGGGGGCGAGGCTACCGACCCCGATGCGGAGCAGAAACCCTTCCGAGCCGGCGCTGAAGCTCTCGGCGTAGACCTGTCGGAACTGGGGGTGGAGACCGTACGGGGGGGCGTCGCGCAGTTTCTTCGATTCGGAGGGCATGCTCGTCGATGGGAAGTTCGGCCTTATCAACCGGTCGCTGGCGGCCGGCCCCAGTTCTCGCACGGGCGCGTCGGCCGGAAGAGCGGGACCCTCGGACCCGCTCGCGTTCTATTCGAGCGGAACCGCGGAATCGGGGGGTGCCGCTCCCGGAGGAGCGGGCGGTGGACGGAATCCGATCTCCTCGATCCGCTTCCAGCGGTAGATCGCGATCGAGACGGCCCAGCTGCCGACGAAGAGCAGGATGATGATGATCCCGCACCAGCCCCAGATCTCGATGCCGTACGGTCCGTTCGAGTTGTTGAGCCAGTTCATCGCGCTCCAGAATCCGAACGGCCCTCCCGACAGGCCGAGCTCGGAGGCGAGCACGCCCAGCAGCTCGATAGTGCCGATGACGACCGCGACGAGGACGGAGATGACCGTCATCGTGAGGTTGTAGTACACCTTCCGGATGGGCCGCATGAACGCCCAGCCGTAGGCGAAGCGCATCCCGAAGCCGTCGGTAGTGTCGGTGAGGACCATGCCGCAGGTGAACATGAACGGCAGCACCATCACCATCCAGAGCGGGAGGTGGGTGGTCGCCGTCGCGACCGTGATCGCGATGAGCGCGACCTCGGAAGCCGTGTCGAAGCCGAGACCGAAGAGGACCCCGATCGGGTAGATCTGCCACGGCTCGTTGACGAACTTGAACAGCTTCCCGAAGTAGCGGTTCATGAACCCGCGCTTCAGCAGGGTCTCGTCGAGCTTCTTCTGGTCGAGCTCGCCCGAGCGGAGGGCCTTGAAGATCTGGTAGATCTCCCAGAAGATCAGGAAATTGATCAGTGCGATCACGTAGAGGAAGGCCCCCGAGATGAGGGTCCCCAGGATCTCCCCGTCCGCCGCGAACGCGGGCAGGTTGCCGGAGATGAACTGGTAGGCGACGACCAGCAACGCGAGCATCGCCACCACGATCGTCGAGTGGCCCAGCGAGAACCACGTGCCGACGGTCGTCGGTCGCTTGTCCTGCTGGATCAGCTTCCGGGTCGTGTTGTCGATCGCGCAGATGTGGTCGGCGTCGACGCCGTGCCGGAGCCCGAGCGTATAGGCCAGGATGCCGAGCGCCCAGAAGATCGGGTACCGCGCCCCGATCCAGAACGTCGCGAAGATCCCGAGGCCGGTCGCGGCGGCGATGGCCACGTAGATTCCGATGACCTTGATCCACTCCGCCCGGGAGAGGACGATCGGGTTCCGGACCTCCGTCAAGGGGTTGGGAACGACGGCGGAGGATGCGGCCACGAACCAGGGGACTCGGGCGCGGCCGTAAAGCCTTCGGAGCGTTTCGCCGAACGTAACACCGTCCTGCGGCAAGGAGCGGGCCGCGACGCACCGTTATCCGCGGAGCGGAACTCCCCAAGAGTGCGAGTGACATGCCGAGAGACGAGCGCCGAGCGGACGGCGCCGCCGGTGCCCGTTCGGGGTCGCCGCGAGGCCGGAAGCAAAAGGATCGGTACGTGGTCCGACTGGGTGTCTCTCTCGAGCCGGACCTCCTCGCGCTCTTGGACGGGTGGGTTCGCGAGCGGAACTCCGCCAGCCGCTCGGAGGCCATCCGGGCCCTGATACGGAAGGAGCTCGCCGAGCACGAGCTCGGAGATCCCGACTCCGATTCCGTGGCCAGCGTACTGCTCATCTACCGCCACGACGCCCCCAATGTGCTCCGACGGCTGACGGCCGTCGAGCACCGATGGGGAGAGCATGTCCGATCGTCCTCTCATGTCCACTTGGAGGGCGGCTCCTGCATGCAGCTCATCGGTCTGGCGGGTAAGCGAGAGGAAGTCGTGAACGCGGCCGAGGATCTGCGGGGCGTGAAGGGCATCGCCTTCGGACGATATTCGCTCGGGACCCCGGTCGTGGCGGGGGGATCGACCGGACATCGACACCCGCACGAGGCGCGGCTCCTACGAGCCCCACCCGAGGCGCGAAGGTCCCAGACCTAAGACCGCCGGCCTAAACGTTATCGACGTCGCAGCGGGTGGCCACGCCGTCTCCAGTGGGACCACGCGATCGCGATCCGCCCGACGGTCGGGGCGGTTCCGTCCCTCCGCACCGCGGAGCCGGCCGCCGCGCGGCTCAAAGAAATCGGACGGCTTCCAGATTGACCGGGGCTTGGGTGTTGATCCCATATCGCCGATGCAGGCTCGCGGCCAGGTCCAAGACCCGGGACTCTTCGCCATGGTTGACCAGGATCTGTCGGGGCCGGGGTTCGAGATGGCCGACGTACCCCATCAGTTGGTTCCGATCCGAATGTCCGGAGAACCCTTCGATCGTGGCGACCTCAAGCCGGACCGGCACCGACACCGTCCTCCCGCCGTCGACGTACGTGGTCTCGGAGAGTCCCCGCTGCAAGCGCCGACCGAAGGTCCCCTCGGCCTGATAGCCCACGAACAAGAGCGCGTTCGTCGCGTTCGGGGCCCAGCCCCGGAAGTATTCCATCACCGGCCCTCCGCTCATCATGCCCGAGGTCGCGAGCACGACGCAGGGCTCGGGGGCGTCCAGCACCTCCGATCGCATGTGGGGGGAGTCGATCCGACGGAAGATCTCCGAGAGGAACGGACTGTCGCCCTGTTGGAAGATCTGCGTGCGGAGCTGGGTGTTCAGATACTCGGGGTAGGCGGTATGGATCGCGGTCGCCTCGAAGATCATGCCGTCCAGATAGACGGGGACCTTCGGGACCTTGCCCTCCCGCATGCCCTGCTCCAGCACCAGCATCATCTCCTGGGACCGTCCCACGGCGAAGACCGGGACGAGGAGCTTGCCCCCTCGGCCCAGCACCGCGCTGGCGTACGCACAGAATTCGTGGGTGGCCTGTTGGCGGCTGGGCTGGACGTTGCGCGCCCCTCCGTAGGTCGACTCGATGACGAGGCTGTCGAGGCGAGGGAACCGGGTGTTCGCCGCATCGAAGAGCCACGTGCGCTCGTACTTCATGTCGCCGGTGAAGGCGATGTTGTGGTCGCCTTGCCCCACGTGAAAGTGGCAGATCGACGAGCCCAGGATGTGGCCGGCATTGTAGAGCGTGAGCCGGAGGTCCGGCGCGATGTCCGTGGTCTCGCCCCAGCGGAGCGGAATCGTCCTCCAGACGAGCTCCCGGACGTGCGCGGAGTCGTACAAGCCCCGACGAGCCTCCTGGTTGACGACCTTGATCGCGTCGAGCAGCATGAGCGTCATCAGGTCGCGAGTCGGAGCCGTGCAGTAGACCGGTCCCTTGTACCCGTACTTGAGCAGGACCGGGACAAGACCGCAGTGATCGAGGTGGGCGTGCGTGACGACCACCGCGTCGAGCGAGTCGAGCGGGAGGAGCTCGGGGGCGTTGAAGAAGGGGGTCCGCTCCGAGCCGGGGTCGATGCCGCAGTCGATCAGCACCTTGGAGTTGGGGGTGGTCAGGAGGCAGGCGCTGCGGCCGACCTCCCGGAATCCGCCGAGAGCGGTGGCGCGACCCCACAGGGGCTCCGGGAGAGGGTCGCGCGCGATCCGGGAGCCAACCTTCTTGAGGAAGGCGCGGCGGTCGTCCAACGAGTTCCGGAGATGGACCCGTACCTCCTCGACCGTCTTCGAGGGAATGGGAGGGGTGCGGACGACCGTCGGGACCCAGCCGATCTTGCGCTTCAGCTCGTTGAGAACGGAGCCGCCCCGGCCGATGACGACGCCGGGATTTCCCGCCTCGATCGTGACCTGGCCGGTCTCGGGCTCGAAGAACATCTGGTTGAGTTCGGCCTCGCCAGGAACCGTCGCCCGGACGGCCGCCTCCGCCGCCTTGGGATCGATCAAACTCTCGGGGTCCCCCCGCACGACGACGCGTCGGTGCAGCCGTTGCGCGATCTGCCGGACCAGCTCGCCGTCCGACAGGAACGAATCCAACTGCTTCGTGTAGAGGACGACCTGCGGCCCTTCCAGCTCGATGTCGCCGACGACCACGCCGGGCGACAGTAAGTCGGCCAGCGCAGTCCGGGCCTGTTCGATCAGTGTGTCCTCGCTCACTTGCCTCCGTAACCGGCTGGGGAGATCCTCGTCCGCTCGACCTGCAGCGCGAGCCAGCGCGACCGCAGACCCGATGGCCCATCCAACCGAGCCGATCGCACCGCTCCGACCGCCTCGGCGGACGAATCAGGTCTCGACTCGTGGGAATACGAATTTTGTAAACGACATAAGCTTAAATCGATTGGGGAGGTCCACCGGGCGGTCCAAGGCGGAGCCGGGCCCACCGAGTGCCCGACTGCGGCCCGGGGGCCCATCGGAGCAGACGTATGGAGCACAAGGTGCGAGACTTCTCGAAACTCCTATCCGAAGGGACGATCAAGGGTCTGACCCCGAAGCAGATCAAGGCCCACCTAGGTCTCTACGAAGGCTACGTCCGTAAGCTGAACGAGATCGAGCAGCGTCTCGCCGAGTTCAAGGCGAAGCTCGACGCCGAGCCGGACATCCTCCAGAAGAACTCCAACTTCAGCTACGGCGCGTTCAGCGAACTGAAGCGGCGGGAGATCGTCGCCTACAACGGGAGCTACCTCCACAAGGCCTACTTCGAGAACCTCGAGCCGGTGAACGAGCCGGACGACCAGTTCCGTTCCTTGCTCAAGACCTCATTCGGATCGATCGAGAAGTGGCAGGCCGAGACCAAGGCCGATGCGGCGTCGACGCCGGGCTGGGTCCTCGTGACCTACGATCAGGTGAGGGGGCAACTCCACAACTGGGTCATCAACGAGCACAGCATCAACGTACCCGCGATTTCGCAGGACGTGGTGATCGCACTGGACTGCTGGGAGCACGCCTACGCGATCGACTACGGTACCGACAAGGCGACGTACGTCCAGGTCTTCCTCGCGAATCTGAACTGGGAGGAAGCGAACCGTCGGCTCAACGTGGTCCTCAACGGACGGCCCTCGCCCGCGATGCGCTAGTCGACCGGGTCACACGCTCCATGGCGAGCTTGGACGCGGGCTTCGTGCTAGATTGCGCGGGGGAACTGCCCTCGGCGTTGTCCCGACTCCGGCAGTTGCGTGGGGACCGGGAGCCTCTCTACCTCTCGGTCGCCGCGCGGGCGGCCGTGCTGGCCCACTCGGCGGACCGCGACGCCGGGTTTCGTCAGCGCGCTTCGGAGGTCTTGGAGGCCACGGAGAACTTGGACATCGATTCGGAGTCCGTTCGCTACGCGGCGGAAATCGCCCAAGAACTCGCTCGAGTCGGCCGAGGGCTGACCGGTGTGGAGCTCTTCGTGGCCGCGTCGGCGCGACAACGCGGGCAGATCGTGATCTCCCGGAACCCGAGCTTCGAGCACGTCCCCGGTCTGGTCCGAGAATCCTATTGAGCCCGGTTGGGAGTGCGAAGTACGCATGGCGCTCGCGGTGCGATCTCTGGGATGGGAGCCCGGCGGACGAATTCCGGTGGCGTTCACGGCCGACGGCCCGGATCGCTCCCCGAAGATCCAGTTCACCGACGTTCCACCCGGAGTCAAGTCCTTCGCGTTGGTGTTCGACGACCCGGACGCCCCCGGGGGGACCTGGGTGCACTGGGTCCTCTACGATATCCCGGGAGCCACGCGCGAGCTTCCGGAAGGCCTGCCGCGGACCGACGTCTTGCCCGACGGCGCCCGGCAGGGTCGCAACAGCTGGAACGAGGTCGGATATCAGGGACCGTCGCCTCCGGCCGGCAAGCCTCACCGGTACATCCTCCACCTCTACGCGCTCTCGGGGACGACCGCCTCGTCGCCGGGGCTGACCGCCCTCACCCTCCAGGAGGCCATCCGGTCTCGCATCGTCGCAACGGCCACCTACCTCGGCACGTACGGGCGTCCGAAGTAGTGCGCGCCAGCTCCTGAGGTCGATGTGCTCGCCGCCGCGACGCGAATTCGGGATAATGCTCCCCCACGACGGAGCGCCCTCTCACCGGGACCGAATCGGGCGAGCCCGCGTCTCGCTACGAGAACTCGATGAGGGGCTTGATGATCCCGTCGGCCTTCCGGTCCATGAGGTCGAACGCTTCCTCGATGCGCGAGAACGGGAAGCGATGGGTCGTCATCGGGTTCGGATCGACCGTGCCCCGCTGAAGGATCCGGAGCAGGCGCCCCATCCGTTCGTTCCCGCCCGGACAGAGACCGGTGCGGATTGTCTGATCGCCCATCCCGACGCCCCACTCCCGCCGGGGGATTCGCACGAAGTCCCCCTCGCCGTGGTAGCCCACGTTCGAGATCGTCCCACCGGGACGCGTCACGCGTACGGCGTTCATGAACGTCTCCTCCGCGCCCAGGGCCTCGATGGCGCCATCGACGCCGACGTCCCCGGTTGCCCGTCGGATCGCCGCCACGACGTCCGTGGTGCGGAAATCCACCGTGTCCGTGGCCCCGTACTGGCGGGCCAGTTGCTGTCGCCGCGGGACCGACTCCACAGCGTAGATCTCGCTCGCCCCGAGCAGCTTCGCCCCCGCGACCGCCATCAGGCCGACGGGGCCGGCCCCGAACACGGCCACGCGGCCGCCCAGCGGGATCGCGGCGTGCTCCGCCGCCATGAAGCCGGTCGACATCATGTCGCACGCGTAGACCGCCTGGGCGTCCGGGACCGAGTCGGGGATGGGGGCGAGGTTCGCCGCCGCCTGGTTCACGTGGAAGTATTCGGCCAGGGTGCCGTCCTTGACGTTCGCGAACTTCCAGCCGCCGAGCATCTCGGTGCACTGAGACGTGAATCCCCTCAGGCAGTTCGGGCAGACGTAGCACGGCGTGATCGCGTTCACCGCCACCCGCTGGCCGACGGAGAACCCCCGCACGTGGGAGCCCAGCCGATGGACGACGCCGACCGACTCGTGCCCCAGCGTCAGGTCGTTCCGTGGACCGATGGCGCCGCGCACGGTGTGCGAGTCCGAGGTGCAGATGAGCGCCGCCGTCGTGCGGACGATGGCGTCGTCCGGTCCGGGCTCGGGCACCGGCTTGTCGATCACGCCGACCTGGCCCACGGCTCGCATGACGAACGTCTTCATGCTCTCGCCGAGGGAGCCGCGCGGGTCCACATGTAGGCCCGCTCAACCGGAGTTGACGGGCGACCGCCCACGCGGGGGCGTCCTAGCGGGCGGCCGCGGACCGTTCTCGAACGGGGCTCGATGGGTCGGGCGATCGGCGCCGGCCCGCCGCCAGGTCCAAGGTCACGAAGGCTTCCCCGAACTGCACGGAGACGGCACACGGGAACCCGGAGTTCAGGAACACGTCCAGCATCGCGGCGTTGACGCGCTCGGTGTAAGCCTCGAACGTGGCGATGCCCGCTGCCCTCGCGACCCGGGCGAGATGGCCCAGCAGCAGCGACGCGGCGCCCTTCCCTTGCCAGGTGTCGGCGACCAGGAAGGCGACCTCCGCTCGGGAGCGATCCTTCGGATCCGGGACGTACTCGGCATGGGCCAGGATCTGCGGGGGAGTACGGTCGTCGGTCTCCATCACGACGGCCACACAGCCCGCTCCGGCGTCGTCGCCCAAGAGGCTCGGCACGATCATCTCGGTACGGAGGCAGGAGAAGAAGCGGAGCGAGCGGGAATCCTGGGAGACCGTCTCGAGGAACTCCAGGAGCGAGCTTCGGTCCTCCGCGCGGACGGAGCGGATCCGGACGCGCGTCCCGTCGCGCAGCATCGCCCGCGTCCTCTCCCCGGGGGGCGGCGCCTCATCGGCCTTCGGGCTCGGATCTCCCATCGGCCGGGAGACGGTCCGGCCGGGACTATGAACCGCTGCTCAAGCGCGGTTGACGGAGACCCGGCTCGGGCGCGAGCTGGGGCCGGGGCTCACGGGGTGCGCGAACCGGCCGGGCGCCCACGATCCGGAGCGTCGGGGCTCGAGCTCGATGCGCCCGGGAACGCGAGGTTGTCCTCGACCCCGGCGGGCGGCAGGAACGTCGCCGCGACGAGGAGTCGGTGGCCGGCGAGCCCCCGTGGCGTCAGGCGATACCGGTCCTCCTCGTGGAGCACCAGGCCGGACTCCAGGAGCTTGCGCAGATGGAACGACATCTTCGGCGAGTCGTCGAGGCCGACGGCGGCCATGATCGCCCCGAAGGAGGCGGGGCCCTCGGCCAGCCGCTCGAGCACCTTGCGCCGGATCGGGCTCCCGAGCGCCTCGAAGAGGACATGCGTGGACTCGCCGGCGACCGCGCCGCCCAGCGCCACGGCGGCCGAAGCGCTCACCCGCGACGGGTCGAACCCCACCCGCAGTGGACCGTGACCCTGGGTGATCGCCCGCACCCGATCGAGCGCCGACACGACGTCCTCGAGGCGGTACCGCTCGACCAGGAGCTCGACCTCCGAGATCACGACGGCGGCGTTCGGGAACCGCGCGACGAACGACTCGACGCTGGCGATCAGGTCCGCCGGCGACCGCGCTGGGAGCGGCTCCACGTGCAGATGGGGCGTCGGACGCGGAGCCCCCTCGCCGATCAACAGCACCTCGTGGGCTCCGCTCGAGGCGAGCTGACGCGCCTCCCGGAGCGGCTCGCGCGGTCGCGCGTCGCCGGACTCGAACTCGCGCTCCTGGGCGGCCAGCGCGAGCGCCGCCCGAAGCTGCTCTCCCCGGAACGGCTTGCGGATGTAGTCGAACGCGCCGTCCTTCATGGCCGCGAGCGCGGTCTCGACGGTCGCGAAGCCCGTGATCAGGATCACGAGCGTCCGGGGCCATCGGGC